>OMRN01000410.1 GCA_900313265.1 uncultured Lachnospiraceae bacterium
AATCTTCTGGGGTGATTAAGTGGAAAAAAAACGGATTTTGTATTAAAATAGTTTCATATTTTCAGATCCAAAGGAGGAAATTGAAATGAAGAAAAGACTGACAGCATTACTTTGCATGATGGCGGTTATTGCAACGCTTGTTTTAACAGGCTGCGGCGGCAGTTCGGAGGACCTTGCAAACAGCAAGTATGTAGGTACCTGGAGAGCGGTATCCGTGGAAATTGCCGGAGAAAGCGGAGAACTTTCGGAGAACTATGAGATTACACTTAAACCGGACGGAACCGCGGTGTATACAACGGACGAGGGAACAACCACCGGAAAATGGAAACTGACCAAAGACGGATTTAAGACTTCCGGAGAAACCAAACTTTCCTTTACCGATGACGGAGACGATATTCTCGGAAAGCTTCTCGGAACGAACCTTCGCTTTAAGAGAGTGGATGAAGAGACCGGTGAACTTGTCGGAATTCCGAATCCCTGGTCAGAGGATGAAACGGCCGAGGCAGCAGCAGAAGGTGCTGGAGTAGGATATTTTGAGGTTCCCGAGAACGGCACGGAGTATGACGGCGGAAGACTCGACTGGTCCACATTCCGTCATATGGAAGAACTTGCCGAGGCTGAGGGATGCATCGGTGCAGCGGCAATTACTGCACGTAAAGGTTTAAAGCAGAACAGCGAGGATGTTTCCGGTGACTATAACGTGTATGCAAAAGAATGGTCGCTTGATCTGGACGGAACAACGATTAAATGTTACGGACAGGAAGACGGAAAAACCATGAAGGCACTGTGGGTTACCGACAATTTCAGTTACAGCATTGTTATTTCCGGTCAGGGAGATGATGCGGCAACTTACGGACTCGGTGACAATGATATTTTAAGTCTGGCAACGGACATTCAGTAAGGTTTCTTATCAGGGGGGAAAATGGAACGGATTATCGGATATCAGTACAGTGAAACGGGAGCGCAGGGATACTATTTTTACAGCGGGAAAAAACTGTTATGCAAAGTCTCTGCGGGTATTTTTTGTCCGGTTCTGATTACGGGAGACGAAACGGAGTGGATCAGTGACTATGATATCAACAGTACCATTCTTCCGGGCATTAAAAGAACCGTTGTTGATAATCACACGAATAAAACAGTTGCAACAATTACTTATCTGGACCGTGGAAAATATCATTTAGACAACGGCTGGGATGTTGAATGTAACGGAGAAGTATACCGGTTTTTTAATGGTGATCAAAAAATAGCCGAAATCCGGCATTGTTCCAAAGAAGAGAAATTCTGGATTCCGCAGGAAGAGTGGAGAGATTTTGAACCGTATTTCGAACTGATTCCGGAAGAAGAACCGGATGAGACGAGTTTACTTCTCATTGCCGGTTTTCCGGTATTACGGTTCGGATTGTTATAATATCATGCGGGGACACATCGTCCCATTACACTATTCTTTATCATTTCGGGAAGACAAAAGCAGGCCGTTTATCACGGATGATGAACGGCGGGAGAAGCATTCGATGAAAAATAAGAAGTGGATTAATGATTCAAAGGTACTCTTATTAGCCGTGGCTTTAGGAGCATTTGCCGGGGTTGTTATCTGGGCTTTTCTTCGCGCAGTTGGTCTGGTTACAGGTCTCTTATGGGAAAAACTTCCGGAAGTGATTTCGTTTAAGGCTTATCCTGTTTTCATCTGTACGGCAGGAGGCCTCATCATCGGCATATTCCGAAAGATTTTCGGGGATTATCCGGAAGAACTTACGGTTGTCATGGGAAAAATCAAAAAGGACGGACATTATGATTATTCCAACATGTTTGTGATGCTCATTGCCGCTTTTCTTCCTCTTGTCTTTGCCGCCAGCATCGGTCCGGAGGCCGGTCTTACCGGCGTAATCGTGGGCCTTTGCTACTGGGTCGGAGATAATCTCAAATATGCCAAAACACATGAAAAAGAATATTCGGAAATCGGAGAAGCGGTTACACTCGGAGTATTGTTTCATGCGCCGCTTTTCGGCATTTTTGCGGTAGAAGAAGAGAATGCGAACGAAGACGTTTCGGGAGTGAAACTTCCTAAAATCCACAAACTGCTGCTTTACGGGGCTTCCACACTGGGCGGGCTGGCCACGTATTACGTTTTGAATACTTATCTCGGAACCGCTATGGCCGGGTTCCCTTCTTTGGAAGATGTGACATTCGGAATCAAGGACTGTCCGGCGGCAATTTTATATGTTGTTGTAGGAATTCTGATGGCATACATTTTTAACATGCTGGAACATCTGCTCGGAAAACTCGCAGGGAAGATTCCTGCCATTGTGTGCGAGACCATATGCGGACTGGTTCTCGGTGCTGTAATAACCTTTTTTCCGATTGTCGCTTTCTCGGGGGAAGAGCAGATGGGAGAACTTGCGGAAACATTCACAACTTTTGCCCCGCTTGTCTTAATCGGCATCGCTCTTTTAAAAATGCTGATGACTACGTTCTGTATTAAATTCGGAATGAAGGGCGGACATTTCTTCCCCTTAATCTATTCCTGCGTATGTATGGGATTTGCATTCGGAATATTGTTTTTCGGCTATGATTTCGGGCATCTTGCCTTTGCGGCGGGAATGGTGACGGCTGCCTGCCTCGGTACCCAGTTAAAGAAGCCGTTAGCGGCGGCTTTGCTTTGTCTTCTTTGCTTTCCGCTCAAAATGCTTTTCTTTATGTTTGTTGCGGCGGCACTCGGTGCGTGTGTGGCAAAGCAGGCAGAAGCGAGATTGAAGAAAAAAGAAGACTAAGAAAAGAAAAATAAAGAAAAGAAAAAATTTAGAAAAAAGAGACAGGGTAAATCGGAGGAGAAAATGAATGGAATTTAAGACAGGAAGCGGATGGAGATGCTGTTACGATCCGGAAACCGGCCTTTATACGGCCGAAATCGGTGGCGGGGTCAATCATGACCTGTACGAGATTAATAAAGAAATCTACGACCGGGTTGATGCTCCGGATATGGAAACGCCGATTGGTTTAATTCATCAGGGAGGCCGGCATTTGTATATGGCGGTAGATGATCGCTGCGGTCCGCCGTACACCGTGATTCTGGATACGGATTATAAGAAACTCTGTCCCTGGGCGAAAACGGTAACATCGGGTGAGGTCTGGGACGAGGACATGACGGATGCGGCGGTTGAAGTTTTTGCGTGCGAGGCAAATAACAGGGAGCAGCGTCGTGCCAAAAAGGCTGAACGGGAAAAGAAGAAAAATCAATAAATTTTTGAATTCCGGTAAAACGGGTTATTAAGAATTTGATAAGAATTTAATAAAACTTCGATAAAGAAGAAAAAAAAGAAACCATATATACTGCAATCATAAGATGTCATTTCAGGATTAAGTGTCATAAAGCTTAAGGGGCATGACAGAAAGCAGCATATATGGTTTTTATATTTACCGGAAAAACCGGGACGAAAGGATACAAAACATCGTTCACAAGTGTCAAAAAAGGAGCCAGAAAAATGAGTATTCTCAGAACCGAAAAACTTTGCAAATCATTTTCAAACGGAGGAGTGCAGCAGCACGTAATCAAGAA
>OMRN01000406.1 GCA_900313265.1 uncultured Lachnospiraceae bacterium
AAAGTATAGGATATAGAATTAATAGAAATACGAGGTTAGTAACATGGAGAAAATCAGGACAAGATTTGCACCGTCCCCGACGGGAAGGATGCATGTGGGAAATTTGAGGACGGCACTTTATGCGTATCTGATTGCAAAGCATGAGGACGGAGATTTTATTCTCCGGATTGAGGATACGGATCAGGAACGCTATGTGGAAGGTGCCGTGGATATTATCTACAGAACGCTTGAAAAGACCGGTCTGAAGCATGATGAAGGTCCGGATAAGGACGGCGGATGCGGGCCGTATGTTCAGTCGGAAAGACAGGCACAGGGCATTTATTTAACGTATGCAAAAATGCTGGTGGACAAGGGAGAAGCGTATTACTGTTTCTGTGATAAGGAACGTCTTGCAACCCTGAACCAGACGATTACAATGGAAGACGGCAGTACCAAGGAAATCAACGTGTATGACAAGCATTGCCTCGGATTAAGCAAAGAAGAAGTGGAAGCAAATCTTGCGGCCGGAAAGCCGTATGTTATCCGCCAGAATAATCCGACCGAGGGAACCACGACATTCCATGATGAGATTTACGGCGATATTACAGTTAATAACGATGAACTTGACGATATGATTTTAATTAAGTCCGACGGATATCCGACCTATAATTTTGCGAATGTGGTCGATGACCATCTGATGGGAATTACGCATGTTGTCCGGGGTAACGAGTATCTTTCGTCTTCGCCGAAGTATAACCGCCTTTACGATGCGTTTGGATGGGAAGTGCCGGTTTATGTGCATTGCCCGCTGATTACCGATGAAGAGCACCATAAGCTTTCAAAGCGGTGCGGTCATTCTTCCTACGAGGATTTGCTCGAACAGGGATTTTTAAATGATGCCATCGTAAACTTTGTAGCATTGCTCGGATGGAGTCCCGAGGATAATCAGGAGATTAAGTCGCTTGACGAACTGATTCAAAGCTTTGATTATCGTCATATGTCCAAATCGCCCGCGGTATTCGATTATACCAAATTAAAATGGATGAACGGCGAATACATGAAAGCCATGGATTTCGATACTTTTTACGAAATGGCGGAGCCGTACATAAAAGAAGTCATTCATAAAAATCTGGATTTGAAAAAGATCGCAGCCATGGTAAAGACCAGGATTGAAATTTTTCCGGATATTAAAGACCATATCGATTTCTTCGAGGAAATGCCGGAATACGATTCCGACATGTATATACACAAGAAGATGAAGACCACAAAAGAATCTTCCCTGGCGGTTTTAAAAGAAATCCGTCCGGTTTTGGAAGCATTCGATGATTATACAAACGATGCATTATATCAGGTACTGGTATCCTTCGCCGAACAGAAGGAAATGAAAAACGGAATGGTGCTCTGGCCCGTCCGTACCGCATTATCCGGAAAGCCGATGACTCCCTGCGGAGCGACCGAGCTTCTGGAAGTTTTGGGGAAGGAAGAGTCCTTATCGCGTATCGATAAGGCGATAGAGAAATTATCGCTTGAATGCGGATGATAATCAAATAGCCGCTATAAAACACGGGGACGGACCTGCACTTGTCACGGCCGGCCCCGGAAGCGGCAAAACCTTTGTACTGACGAAAAGAGTCCAATACCTGATTCAGATTCTCGGCGTTCCGCCAAAAGAAATCCTTGTACTTACATTTTCAAAAAAAGCGGCAGATGAAATGAAAGAGCGTTTTCTTTCGCTTGTGCACCAAAAAGAAACCGATGTTACTTTCGGTACATTCCATGCCGTATTCCTGAAATTTTTGAAGTTTTATGCACGCGATAAAAATTACACGCTGATAAGCGAAGGACAGAAAAAAGCTATCCTTCGAAACGTTTTAAAAGAAAACAAAATCATAATGGATTATCCGGAATTCTTATCCGAAATCCTGTTTGACATTCAAAGAGTAAAATCCGCAAATCTTTCCGAAGAAGAAATCCACTCCAAACATTTAGAAGATGAGGTTTTTTGCCGGATCGTGAAAAACTACGAGGCAAAGAAGGCAGAAAAGGGATTCATCGATTTTGATGATATTTTAACCGAGACGGTCGGTCTTTTATCCGAAAGGCCCGATTTGCTTTCTGTTTTGCAGAAACGTTTTGTTTACGTTCTGATTGATGAATTTCAGGACATCAATCCGGTCCAGTACGAGATTGTATGCATGATCTGTGACCGGCATAAAAATCTTTTTGCCGTGGGTGACGATGACCAGTCCATTTATTCGTTTCGTGGGGCAAGACCGGATGTCATGATTCATTTTGAAGATGAGTATCCGGGCTGTAAACGGATTGCGCTTTCGAACAATTACCGTTCGGGCGAAAAGATTGTAAAAGCAGCGGGAAAACTGATAGCTCATAATGAAACAAGGATTGAAAAACAAATCCGCGCAACTTCCGGTAAATGCGGGGAGGTGTTTGCATGTTCTTTTGAAAACAAAAACAAAGAGTATTCCGGGATTGCGGATATACTTAAAAATTTATCCCCGGAAGAGAGAAAGAAAACCGTGATTTTAACCAGAACAAACGAGATTGACCCGTATCTTGTATTTGCTTTAAAAAGCAGTCGTATACCGTTTACTTTTACGTCAAAAGCCGGTTCGGTTTATGACGGAATAGTCGGAAAGGATATTCTGGCCTATCTGAATATGACACAGGGAGAGATACGAAAGGATGATTTTCTTCGTGTCATAAACCGGCCGAACCGTTATGTTCCGACATCGATGATTGCAAAAGAGGAACTGAATTTTGAAAGACTCCTGTTTGATTACAGGGATAAACAGTATCTGAGGGATAATCTGCGGATTTTTAAGAAAAATCTTGATATTATGGGCCGTCTCGATCCGTATGCGGCAATCATATATCTAAGAAAGGCGGTCGGATATGAAGAATATTTAAAAAGAAATGTCTTAAGGATTCAGACGGGAACCGGTTCTGCAGTAGAAGAAAACACGGTGATGGATGACCTGACAAATATAACGGAAATGGCAAAAAATTTTGAAACGATTTCCGATTTTATCCGGGCATGCACTCAGTTATCCGATGAACTTGCCGGGGAAAAAACGGTTAGTGGCTCGCCCGGTAATGATAAATTCCGGAAAGGGAGCCTGAAAGAAGAAACCGAAAAGAATCCGGGTGTATCCGTCATGACCATGCATGCTTCCAAGGGGCTGGAATTCGATACGGTGATTCTGCCGGATATAAATGAGGGGAGAGTTCCCATCCGGCAGGCAGTGTCAAAAGAGGAAATCGAAGAGGAGAGAAGAATACTTTATGTTGCCATGACCAGGGCAAAAGAGCGGCTTTTCCTTTGCTCTGTAAACGAAAGGAATCCGTTTTTGACGGATAAAGGGCCGGTTCCTTTTTCCGGACAAAGAAAGGTCGAACAAAAAACGGGACAGACTGTGCCGTCCCGTTTTCTTGATGAAATTTTAAATTGATTTGCCGGCCGGAGATTATTCGGCGTCGGTATCTTCGATGATTTCGTCAAATTCGGCGGAATCGAGGAATTCTTCGAATGCATCCGAAACTTTGTCGTAAATATCATCGTCTTCGATATATTTCAGTTCCGGCTCCGCATCGGGATTGTCCATGTCTTCGAAATATTCATAAAACCATACTTCTCCGAAAGATTCATCGTTTTCATCTACCATGGGTGTTAAAGCGATATAATCTTTGCCGCTGACGGTTAAAATTGTCAGAATGGCGCATGTAACGCTGCTTCCGTCATCCAGTTCGAGTTCGACGGTTATATCCTCATCGCTTTCGAGTACTTCATTATCCTTTATATCAGCCATATCGTCCTCCGAAGTTAAATGTTTATTTATAATATTTTATCAGCAGGGAAGGGAAAAATCAAGAAAATCAAGCAATTCAAGCAATTATTGAACAGAAAGCGATTTTGTGATAATATTTTATGGATAATGCAGAAATTATGAACAGGCGGGTATTATGGCTCAGTTTAGCGTGAAAAAAGGGAATCCTTTTCCCCTCGGGGCAACACTTACACCGGGCGGAATCCAGTTCTCCATGGTGACTTCCG
>OMRN01000142.1 GCA_900313265.1 uncultured Lachnospiraceae bacterium
CAAAGAAGATTTATATGAAGAGATTACGGGAAGTGCAAAGAACGAATTAAAGGAGCTTATTGTAAATCACATTGCTCATGACAAAGAGGCAATGAAATCCATTACCGATATAAGCGAAATGTTTGAAGATCATTCGAGCGAAGCCGATATGTTTATTGAATGCATTTACCGCAATTACGACAGCTTTATGCTGATTTTGTCCGGTTCGAAGGAAGGCGAATATGAGCAGTTCATTGATGAATTCGTGAAACTTACGGAATCGTCCTCTACGGAACTGATGAAGACGACACATTTGTTCAAACCGGATCCTTTTATGAGTCACTGGATTGCACATACAATCGTCGATTCATTCGTTCACGTTGTTACGCATGAGCCGGATGTGGAGAAGGCAAAAGTCAAGATGAGGTTTATTTTAAACTTTATTGTTCAGGGATGGACATCCTTGCTGGTGACCGGAGAAGAACCGGCTAAAAAAAGTTCCGGATTAAAGAATAATAAAAAATAAAGATAACCCGTTTTCAAGATTCAAAACGGATTCAGAAAGAATGAAGGAATCGAGAAAACGGGAATTTAAATAACAAATACATAACATTGTTATGTGAATCCTGAATAAATGTAAAAACATTAAAACAAAAAACAGTAAAAAAACAGAAAAAAAATAGGTAAAAAGGAAGAATGTAACAGGAAAAGAGGAGAGAACATGTATCTGGAAGTTAAGAATGTCAAAAAAAGTTATGGTGAAGGCGGAAGCTACGTTCAGGTTTTAAAGGGTGTGAATACCTGCGTGGAGAAAGGGCAGATGTGTGTCATCCAGGGAACATCCGGTTCGGGAAAGTCGACGCTTCTTAACTGCATCGGCGGACTCGACACCATGGATTCCGGGTCGATTACGGTAGACGGAACGGAGATTTTCGGGATGAAGAATAAAATGCTTTCGGAATACCGGAGGGCAAAGCTTGGTTTCATTTTTCAGTTTTACAACTTAGTTCCGAATCTGACCGTGAGGGAAAACATTCAGGTATGCGAATACTTATCCGACAACCCGCTTCGTATGGAAGAACTGCTGGATGTGCTGGGACTTACCGAACATCAGAACAAATTCCCTTCGCAGCTTTCCGGCGGTCAGCAGCAACGCTGCGCAATCGCGAGAGCACTGATTAAGAATCCGAAACTTCTTTTATGCGACGAACCGACCGGAGCGCTTGATTCAAACACGTCCCGGGACATTCTGTCACTGCTTGAAGAAATCAATGAAAAATACAAAACCACAATGGTAATCGTGACGCATAACAACTCCATCAAAAATATGGTTCACAAGGTAATCTATTTAAAGGACGGTCTTGTAAAAACGGAGTATGAAAATGAAGTTCGCGTTCCTGCGTCGGAATTGGAGGATCTGTAATGAGAAAGATTTTGATGAAGAGATACCCAAGAGATTTAAAAGCGAATCTTTTCCGGTACCTGTCACTTTTTTTGCTGATTACATTCTGCATGTTTTTGATTATTTCAATCGTGGATGCGGCGGAGCGTGTTATTCGCGGAACAGAGCGAAATCAGGCAGAAAGCGTTTTGGAAGACGGACAGATTACAACCTTTACTCCGTTTACCGAAGAACAGATAAATGAAATTGAAGAAGCGGGAATTACAATCGAGCCGCATTTCAATTTTGAATATATGATGGATAACGGTTCGATTCTTCGTCTTTTTGTCAATCGTGAGAAAATCGATAAAGTTGCTTTGGATAACGGAGAACTTGCTGATGAAGCGGATGAAATTACGCTGGAAAAGCGTTTTGCGGCGGAGAACGATTATAAGGTCGGAAGCGTTATTAAAATCGGGGAAAAAGATTTTACCGTTACGGGAATCGGAAGCAGTGTGGATTACGACGCACCGTACCGGAAACTGTCCGATACCATTATTGATTCATCCACCTTCGGAATCGGTTTTTTAACCGAAGAAGGATACGAAGAACTGAAAAAATCCGGCGGTGGAAGTGAGGAACTGACCTATGCATTTTTGCTCGGAGACAATACCGCTTCGGATTTTAAAGAGATGGTAAAGAATTTCGATTTTGATTATAAGAAAGTAAAAGATCCGTACTATCAGGAAATGCTAAGCGATACCTACGGGAAAAAAGATGAAATCGAGGATGGTATCAATGATTTGGTTGACGGAGTAAAAGAACTTTCGGACGGAGTCGATGAATTAAAAGACGGAAGTAGAGAACTTGCGGACGGCATGGAAGAACTCTATGACGGAAGTGTGGAACTTTATGACGGAACCAAAGAATTCAAAGACGGAACGAAGGAGTTTAAGGACGGAGCTGCCGAACTGACCGACGGAGTTACCAAGTTAGAAGACGGAGCGAATGCACTTGAAAGCGGAAGCAATGCGTTAAACGGCGGACTTTGGAGTTTAAATAACGGAACGGCAAACTTAAGGGATGCCCTTCGACAATTAACAAGCAACAACGCTCAGATTGAAGGAGGAGCGGATCAGATTTTTGCATCGCTTTTGTTAACCGCACAGAATTCGATTAATGAACAGCTTTCGGCTGTGGGAATGCCCGCCATTTCACTAAGTGCAGACAATTATTCCGAAGTTCTTACCGGTTTGGCCAGTCAGCTTTCGGCTGCAGGGATGGATCCTTCCGGAATAAACGAAACGAAGAATTCATTAGACGGAATCGCGGCCTATGCAAACGGTGTGAAACAATATACCGGAGCCGTAAGTCAGATTACGGAAGGTGCCGGACAGCTTGCGGACGGGTCTGCGCAGGCATTCAGCGGTTCGGGTTCACTTCATGACGGTACCGTTTCTTTCCGGGACGGAATTGCGGAATTTAAGAAGGGCACGGGTGAATTTACGGATGCCACAAGGAAACTGGATGACGGGGCAAAAGAATTGTCAGACGGATCGAAAGAATTATCGGACGGCGTGAAAGAAGCCTATGACGGAAGCGTGGAACTCGATGACGGAGTGAAAGAGTTACAGGACGGTGTAACGGAACTTCGGGAAGGCGTGGATGATTTAAAGGAACAGTCCGATGAAATGATTGACAAACTCTTTAAGGATTCTCCGGACAATATTACCGAATTCATGTTAAAAGATGAAAATAACCGTATCGGCGGAGCAGCCGGAGATCTCGAGATGAACCGCTCGGTCGGCCTGCTTGCGGGTGTCATTGTAATGATACTGTTTACTTATGTATTGTCTGTTTTCGTCATCCATCAGATTCAGAACGAAAGCAGTGTTATCGGTGCGCTTTACTCATTGGGAGTCCGTAAAAAAGAACTGGTTTCGCATTATATCACGCTGCCCACGCTGGTATGTTTCTTAGGCGGACTATGCGGTGGCCTTTTAGGACTTTGCAAATTCGGTTCCGACACGCAGATGGGAGATACCTACAGTTATTATTCGGTGCCGTGGTTCGGCATGATGGTTCCGCTTTATTTAATCATCTATGCGGTTGCCATGCCTCCGCTTGTATCGGCACTTGTAAACTATATCGTTATCAACAAAAGCCTGTCGAGAACGGCATTATCCCTGCTACGGAACGAGCAGAAAACCGGCCGGAGAAATAACATAAAACTCGGAAAAATGAATTTTATCAACACATACAGAACCCGTCAACTGCTTCGCGAAATCCGTACGGCACTGACCATTCTTTTCGGCATGATTATTTCGCTTCTGGTACTGATGATGGGGCTGGACTGTTATGTTCTTTGCGAGAGCGCGGGCCGGTTAAACAGCGAGGATGTCAAATACCAGTATATGTACAGTTACAAATATCCGACAAAGGAACCGCCGGAGGGCGGAGAGCCTGTTTATGTGCAGTCATTGAAAAAAGAGCAGTACGGATTTAATCTCGATATAACGGTAATGGGAATTGACGATGACAATCCGTATATTGACGTAAAGACGGTTCCGGGCAAAAATAAAATCATAGCCAGTGACTCGGTAGCGGTTCGGTATAAAGTCGGAGTCGGAGATAAAATCATTTTCTCGGATACCGCCAATGATATTGATTACGCGTTTACGGTAGCGGACATTGTCCCGTATTCCGTCGGACTTACGGTATTTATGGATATCGATGACATGCGTGAATTATTCGGCGAAGACGACGATTATTACAATGTGGTCATGTCGGATCATGAACTCGATATCGAAGAGGGAAGGCTGTATTCGGTAACCTCGAAAGCGGATATCGACAAGGCTGCCGATATTTTCCTGAAACTCATGCAGAGTATGTTTATCATGTTAATCGGTGCATCCGCCGTCATTTTCGGACTGGTTATGTATCTGATGATTGCGGTTATGATTGACCGGTCGTCCTTTGGAATTTCTCTGCTTAAAATTTTCGGATTCCGAAAAGGGGAGATCAAGAAACTGTATCTGGACGGCAACCGGTTTATGATTATCGCAGGTGCGCTGGTTGCCGTGCCGGTTGCAAAATGGTTTATGGATACGATTTTTCCGTCCTTTATCGGAAATGTGGCCTGCGCCATTCATCTGGAATTTCCGTGGTATCTGTATGTTATGATTTTTGCGGGAATTCTGACAACGTATGAAGTGATTAACCTTTTTATGATGGCGAAATTAAACCGCGTAAACCAGACGGAAGTCTTAAAGAACAGAGAATAAAACCGGAACGAAAGTATGTAGTATAAAGAATAGTAAGATAATC
>OMRN01000329.1 GCA_900313265.1 uncultured Lachnospiraceae bacterium
AGGGTCGGCACAAGTATTTTCGGAGAACGAAACTATTCCGTGTAGGAGGTAGAAGATGGCGGAGAAAGAGAAAAAAGGGCCAAAGGTAATCGATGCGATTATTAAGGGAATCGGCTTGGAGAACGATGAAGAAGATTATGGAGATGAGGCTTACGAAGACGATGATTACGTAGACGTAGATGAAGAGCCCGTACAGAAAGCGCCGAAAAAACCACGGACGAGATTTGCTGCTGAAAGAAAATCCAGATCCGGAAGAGGGGAAAGGGGAGACGAAATGTATAATATTCACAGAATGCATGCAAGAACAATTGAAGACGGAAAGCAGATTACCGAACTTTTAAAGAATAAAACAACGGTTATTATTAATCTGGAAGGTGTTGATCTGGCAGTTGCACAGAGAATCATCGATTATACTTCCGGTTCCTGTTTTGCACTGGATGCCAAACTTGAAAGCATTTCTTCCTACATTTTCATGGCATCTCCGAATACCGCAAATGTAACGGCGGATATTACCGGTGAAAACACCAGCTCCATTGATGTTCCCGGTTCCGACTTCTCGGATTTGTTATAATTATCGAAATTAGTTGGTCAGGATTAAATTTAACGTCAAGCGAGCAGGTTTCCTGCTCGCTTGTGTAATAAAAAAGAAAAAACGGACGATATTAAGAGAGAATGAAAGAAGTAATTATTGATAAAAGCAAAACCATACAGATTCCCGTTATCATCGGAAATGAGGAAGATTTGATGAGCTGCGGTTTCGCAGCCACGGACGTTTATGCACCGGTTCTGATGAAGGATGTGGTGTATGGAGGCGGACAATTTTTCGAAAATTATCCCAGGGCGATTTTTATTAACACGGATGATTTGTTCCATATTGAAAATGCTGAATTTTTCAGCCTGATTGCGTATTCCATGCGTTTTGCGATTGAAAACAGCAGTTCTTTGTATGGCTATATCATCAATCATCTGTATGAGCTTTGCGATCTTGATCATGAGACATTGGAAGAATTACTGGAGGAAATATATAAGGTTCATCGTAAAATAATCATAAACAAGACCAAAGAAGAACGGAAAATGATTTCGCTTATGGAGGCTTTGGAGGACTGTATTCTTTCAATCGATGCCTTTCCTTCGTGCGACTGTGTTGCTTACGGGTGTATTGCCGGAGCATATTATTCCGCCAGATCCGGTCTTTTGTCCAAAGAAGAATACTATGAAATCCGGGATATGTTTGTTCCGTTCGGGCTTTCGATTTCACAGACCCGTTTAAACCAGAAGGAACTTTATGAGATTGCCTATGAACATTTAAATAACAGGGAAGATTTAAACCGGATTCTTGTTTTAAAAAAGATCGGTAAATTAAATGATGCTTTTGAATTAGAGAATAAAGAGCTTTTTAACGAAGATATTTTTGACAGCATTTATTTTGACGAAAACAATTATGACTGAAAATCCCGGTAAATTATTCACTTTCCAAATTGATTCGGCCGCAGCGGAAGAGCGGCTGGATTTATTTTTGACGGACCAGTTTGACGAACTTTCAAGAAGCTATATTCAGAAACTTTCGAAAGACGGATTTGTTCTTGTCAATAATAAACCCGTAAAATGCGGATATTCTCTTCGCGAGAACGATGTTGTTTCCGTTATGATTCCGGAAAAAATCGTACCGGATATTCTGGCGGAAGACATTCCGCTTAATATCCTTTATGAAGACGAGGATGTTTTGATTGTAAACAAACCGAAAGGAATGGTGGTTCATCCGGCCGCGGGTCATTACAGCGGCACGTTGGTAAATGCGATTATGTATCATTGCAGGGATTCCTTATCCGGAATAAACGGCATTATGCGTCCCGGAATTGTACACCGGATTGATAAGGATACAAGCGGGTCGCTTATTATTTGCAAGAACGATTTTTCTCATAATGCCATTGCTTTGCAGCTTAAAGATCATACAGCCAAACGGATTTACAAGGGAATTGTGTGCGGACATTTAAAAGAGGCGGAAGGCATTGTTGATGCGCCCATCGGAAGAGACGGTAAGGATCGCAAAAAAATGTGCGTCAATCCACCCTCCGGTATATCAAGACCCGCCATTACGCATTATCGAAAAATCGGTGAATCCGATAAAAATTATGATTATGCCGAATTTCGGCTCGAAACCGGACGGACACACCAGATTCGTGTCCATATGGCAAGCATTTATCGTCCGCTTTTGGGAGATCTTGTTTACGGAAACGATGATATGTTTCATCCCGAAGGACAGGTTTTACATGCTGAAGTCATCGGTTTCGTTCATCCGAGAACCAATGAATACATGGAATTCTCGGCGCCTGTACCGGAGTATTTTACGGAGATTTTAAAGAAACTGAATATTTCGTAATTTCGTGTATGATGTTGGAGCCAAATAGATTTTTTGCAGTCATTTTATGGTGATTTATAACGGAGAGAATATGAAAAAGAACCTGAGAATTATTACAATTGTTTTGCTTGCTGTGATTATGATAATGAACGTAACCGCCTGCAAGGGAACTCCGGATTCGGCCGCCGGGACGTATGCGTTTGTATGGGAAAAGGGACCTGTTTATAACCGGGAAGGACTTGATTATACGTATACGCTCGACGGATACGGAAAAGGAGAGTACTTCCATAAAAATGCCACTCACAAAATCAAATACACGCTTACCGGCGATAATATCGAAATTAAAGATACGATTACGGGAATTCGCTATAACGGAACGTGCAAAAACGGTGAACTCCATATTTATGACGGAAATCCTCAAAGCGACATGGTTTCGGAATTTATGTTTCAAAAGAAATAAGAGATGAAAGAACCAAAAGACGAAAGAAATAAAAGATAAAAAATAATATATTAATAATTAATAGGTTAAATTAATAAAAAAATGAGAGGTGGATTATAAAGATGAATCTGGATATTAGGACCTGGAATATGAAGCAAAGAGCGATGCTTGATTATGTCCTCGGAGCAATTTGCTTTGCGATATTTATTGTGCTGATTATCCTGCTTAAAACAGTTGATGTTCAGGCAGTCGGACCGGAAGGAACCAGTGTTGGCCTGGCAAGTATGAATACGGCATTTCATAATATGACCGGAGAAAATAAAGGATTTTATCTGTTATCTAAAATTCTGGGATTTGCGGAACTTTCGCTGGTTGTTTACTTTGCCGGAATTGCCGTTTATCAGTGGGTGAAAGGAAAATCTTTCAAAAATGTGGCACATTGCCTGAAAGCGGCCGGAATTTTTTATGTAATTACGGCAGGCCTGTATGTTTTCTTTGAAAAAGTGGTGATTAATTACCGGCCGGTTATCATGGAGGGAAAAGATCATGTAGAACCTTCTTTTCCTTCAACGCATACACTTCTTGCGATCATGATTCTGGGAAGTGCTTTTGTTATCGCAAAAAATCTGCTTACGAATGTTCCTTTGAAAAGAACACTCAGAATTCTCTGCTTTGTGTTTATGTTTATTACAGCGGCTGCTAGGCTTTTAAGTGGCGTACACTGGCTGACGGATATTATCGGTGCTATTTTTCTCGGTGCAACGCTGGTTTTTGAATATGCCGGTGTGATTAAACACGGGATATATTTAAGAACGAAATAAATTTTCAGATGGTTTGGCTGTTGTAACGGAGGGGATATGGACAAAGGACTTCGAATAACGGGACTTGTTTCGTGGATTCTTACGGCATTCATCATTTTTCTCGGTGGTTTTGTTTCGCTTTTTTTCGGACTGACGCTCGGAGCATATGATATTTCTTTGTTTTTGCTTGAAGAATTGGACGCTTATACCCCTGATCCGACTTACACCGGTGGCGGTTTTCTTATAATCATAACCGTAACCGCGATTGTCGGTGCTGTTTTGGTTTTTATCTTATCTGTCATCACATTTTTCCTGTCAAAAAAACCGTGGTTTGGGGCCAGCACGGTAATGATTGTGGTCAACTGCGTTATTTTGTTTGTTAATGCATTGCTGCAGCTGGTGTGTGTTGCCTATTTGAACTTGCAACACGATATCCCCTTTGAAGATGTGGTGGATAAAAGGCTCTTTTTCATTTCGCCTGCCATTGAATTTGTAATTCTTATCGGCATGATTGTTCTTGCCGTATTCAGTATCAGAAGCATGAAATTCCTAAATATCAAAGGATAATGGCTTTAAATCTATTTTTATACTTTAACAAGGATGATATGCGGAATGAATGGCGGAAAAATGAATAAAAGAATTTGTCGAAAATTAACGATAATCGGTATTTTATCACTTGTAATTCTGAGTCTGTGTGCCTGTAAGGCAAAAACGGCAAGACAGTTAAAAAGCGAGGCAAGAGCAGAGCACGGACATGCCAAAGTGATTTCCAAATATACTTCGGACAATTACAGTTATGTTGTTTTAAAGGACAAAGAGCAGGGATTTACATATACTGTCGCAAGCGGTCTTCATGGTATTAGTATTGACGGATCATCCTTAGGGGGGTCGTATACATACGATGATTTCAATGAACGTCTGCTGGAGTATTGTTACGGATTTGTCCGGCGTCAGGTTGATGAACTGTGTAGTCAGTATGGAGCATCATATGATCCTGTTGAGTGCTCCATTACCGTTAATAATCCTGATGAAGCCGCAGATGTCAGCGAAGGTTGTGCCAAAGTATTGGTGACACATGATAAGAAGAATCGTTTGAACGGGAAGATAATAATCGTGTATGACACCAAAGGAGAAATATTGGGAGATGTAATGTTTCCGGAATGTATATATATACCCCGTTAATATAAGTGGTAAAGGTAATCGATTAAACGTGTAGAATAAAAAACTAAATTGCATAAAAAACAGAATAATTATACTTGAAAGGGATCTTCCTAACGGAAAAGCATTGTTACGACTGGATTATCGAATTATTGAGGGAAAAGAAATGTTTGAAAGTGATTATGCTAAAACCGAATACATTGAGAAAGATAATGTTGTTTTCCATGTATGGAAAAAAGAAGCTCATCTTGATGACTATCGCAAACCGGTAGAAGCCTCGTTGGAAATGCTTAAGGCACATAAAAACAGTATTTTTATTGTGGATGCCAGAAACGGGTTCGAAGATGTGAAGGAAGATGTGGAATGGGGGTTCACATATTTTCTTCCTGAATTAAAAAAGACGGGCTGTGAGATTTGGGGATTCATTCTTCCGGAAGTATCCGACATCGAAGGTGAAATCGATTTGTGGACGAAGGAGATTGAGAAGAATTTCCGTGTCATCAGAGCTACATCGTATGAGTCAATACTGAGCATGGTATAGCCGATAAACCGAAGATAAAAGCGGAGAATGCATTTTTCATTTGCAAAAAAATTGTGCATTTTTATACCGGATGAAACAGAATAATAAATGAATGACTAAATAAGTCAACCGACATTCCGGGTATATAGGATAGAGCAACAGTATCTATGAGGATAGTGTTGCTTTTTTCGAAGAAGATAATAATTGTCTTTTTATGATATACTGACATTATACGGTGATAAATTATGAGACAGCCCTTGTCTCATTCAGTAAAATAGGGCATTTGCTCGTTTTGTGTCCTTCTTAATTTTGAGTTTTGGATCTACGATGTGACCATAAGGCAGCCGCAAAAAGATACGGCAGAAAATCCAAAAACAAATTCAGGAGGACAAAATTATGAAGAAAAATTTTAATGCAGCAATGGTAGCAATTTATGTGATTATGGGATTGATTGGTG
>OMRN01000332.1 GCA_900313265.1 uncultured Lachnospiraceae bacterium
CATACTGCAGATGGAAACGCTGGAGTGCGGGGCGGCCTGTCTTACCATGGTTCTTGCGTATTATAAGAAATGGGTGCCGCTCGAAGAAGTGCGTGTCGCCTGCTGCGTATCCAGGGACGGCTGCAATGCGCTAAGTATCGTAAAAGCTGCGAAGAACTTCGGTTTAAAGTACCAGGCATTCTGGTACAATACGGACCGGCTTTTGGAAAAGGGAAACATGCCTTCGATTGTTTTCTGGAACAACTGTCATTTCGTTGTTCTTTGCGGATTTAAGGGGGGATATGCCTACATTAACGATCCGGCGGCCGGCTTTATGCGCATTTCCGTCGAGGATTTCAAAAGGCATTATTCGGGGATTGCTTTAGAACTGACACCGGGAGAGGATTTTGTTCCGGAAGGAAAGCAAAGAAGCGTTTTATCGTATCTCAGCGGGCTCTTTTTTAAGAATAAGGGTCTTCTTTTGCTTGTCATGTCCACCGGCGGTCTCGCCATGGCAGCCGGGGCACTCACTCCCGTCATCACCCGGGTTTTTACCGACGAAATTCTTTCCGGTCATGCGAATGACTGGTACAAAGGGTTTATTCTGTTTTTTGCGGGGCTGATTCTTTATCAGCTCATTACCTCTTCCATTAATCAGCTTTATATCAAATTATCAACCGGAAAAATCGCCGTAAGTTCGAATGTTTCCTTTATGGAACATATTTTCCGCATGTCCATGGAATTTTTCTCACAGCGTACGGCGGGTGATTTGGCAAACCGGCAGCAGTCGAACGATATCGTAGCGGCCACGTTAATCGGGCAGTTTGCGCCGATTGTCATCAACTTCATCATGCTGGTGTTCTATCTGGTTGTCATGATTCATTACAGTCCGTTTCTTACGGCGGTAGGACTGGCCAGCATGGCGGTGAACCTGTTCGTGGCAAACCGCATTTCCAAAAAAAGAACGGAGATTTCCAAGGTACAGATGCGTGACCAGGCGCTGCTTTCGGGAGCGACCATCGCGGGAATCGATATGGTTGAGACCATCAAGGCATCGGGTTCCGAAAGCGGATTCTTAAAACACTGGTCCGGATATCACGCCGGTGTCATTCGGGCGAGAGTCGCTTTTGAAAATGTGAACCGGGTCATGGGTACGGTGCCGGCACTGCTTCAGCAGCTTACAAGCATCGTGGTACTTGTACTGGGACTTTGGAGCATTATGCGGGGCCATATCGCCGAAGGTCTCCTTTTGGGATTCCAGGGATGCCTTTCCGCTTTTGTACAGCCGGTGAACGCATTAATCGGAGTCGGACAGAGCCTTCAGGAAATGCGGGCGATGTTAGAGAGAATCCACGATGTTATGACCTATCCGGAAGATGCCGTTTTAAAAGAAGACTATGACATGGAAGAAATTGCGGAAGCGAAGAAACTGACCGGAAAAATCGAAATGAAGAACGTTTCCTTCGGCTATTCACGTTTCGGAGAGCCGGTGGTTACCGATTTTAATTTAAACGTAACACCCGGAAAACGGATTGCGATTGTAGGCGGCTCCGGTTCCGGAAAGTCCACGGTTGCCAAACTTTTGGCCGGACTTTATAAACCCTGGGAGGGTGAGATTTTATTTGACGGAAAGCCCGTATCGGAAATTCCGAAACCGATTTTCTGCGGTTCGTTAGCCATGGTGGATCAGGATGTAACCCTCTTCCATGACACGATTGAAAATAATATCAAGATGTGGGATGACACTATCGAAGACTATGAGATGATTCTTGCGGCAAGGGATGCCGTGATTCATGAGGATATCATGTTCCAGAAAGGCGGATATAAACATCTCATCGAAGAGGGCGGAAAAAACCTCTCCGGAGGTCAGCGCCAGAGACTGGAGATTGCCAGGGTCCTTGCCGGCGATCCTTCCGTTATCATTATGGATGAGGCAACATCCATGCTGGATGCGGTAACGGAACGTGATTTGTCGGATTTCATTCATAACAGGGGAATTACCTGTATTATTGTCGCACACCGTCTCTCCACCATAAGGGACTGCGACGAAATCATCGTACTCGACCACGGTCATATCGTACAGCGCGGAACGCATC
The DNA here is from genome assembly GCA_900313265.1 of uncultured Lachnospiraceae bacterium. GTDB lineage: Bacteria > Bacillota > Clostridia > Lachnospirales > Lachnospiraceae > UBA3766. Next base: position 2,076 of record OMRN01000332.1, read on the forward strand.
AGGAACTGATTGCCGAAGAAGGCGTGTACAGGAACCTGGTAAAAACACAATAAACGACAGAAAGACTTAAGCCTGAATGAGCATTTTCGGAAAACAATTACAGGACCGGATTGAAAAAGACGAAGAACTGCAGGATAAAAACCTGCGGATGCTTTCGGTTGCGACAAAAGGCCGTAAAAAAATCCAACCGGGAGCCAAAGAATCTCCGGAGCATAATATCATGCAGCTGGAAATGATTTTTCAGTACTTATCCATACCGTTTCCGGAGAATGTTCCCGTCGGAAAAGATATCGATGAACAGATTGATCTGGTACTTCAGCCATCGGGTGTGATGTGCCGGGAAATCGAGTTAAATGATATCTGGTGGAAGAACGGAGACGGCCCCATTTTAGCGGTTATGGCCGGATCAAAAGAGACGAAGGCGCTTATTCCGGGCCTCCTGAGCGGCTACCGGTATACGGACAGTGACAGCGGAAAAAAGATTCGTGTAACAAAGAAGAATAAAGATTTATTCGAAAAGGACGGCTGGTGTTTCTATAAGCCGCTCCCGCCGGAATCCATGGGCCCGAACGATTTCATTCTGTTTCTTTTAAGACAGCTTCGGGCATCGGATGTGGCGCTGTTTATCCTGGCATTTATTTTTATCACCCTGTTCGGGGCGATTACGCCTGCGGTCACCGCATTTGCTTTTGCGGATTTAGTTCCGTCGGGGCAAAAAGTACTCCTGATTCCGATGGCGGTTTTGCTTTTCACGGTAGCATTCGGAAGCTGGCTTATGAATATCGCAAAAACCTCCGTCAATAACCGTATCGGCACAAGACTTGACGTCATCGAGCAGAATGCCGTATTCGGCAGAGTCATGAACCTCCCGGCTTCGTTCTTCGGAAAAGAGACGGCCGGCGGGATTGCCCAGAAGGTCAGTGCACTCGGACAGATTCCGATGCTTCTTAGCAATATCCTCTTCGGATGTGTCCTTACGGCCGCGGTATCACTCATCTACGTTGTGGAACTCATTTTTATCGCCCCGTCCCTGGCATTGCCGGCGCTTGTCACCTATGTGGCGGAGCTTGCGATTTTTACCGTGACCGTGGCACAGGAAGGGCGGTTAATCGAAGCGTCCCTTACCGCAGGGGAAGTTAACGGCGGAGTTGTTTATTCCTTTATTCAGGGCATCCAGAAAATCAAGGTCAGCGGAAGCGAAAAAAGGGCGATGTCCAAATGGATGGAAAGCTATTCGGACAAGATACGGCCTTCCTATGTCATTCGTTTTCCGTATTCGTTCCGCGTGCCGATTCTCGGTGCAATCACGCTGCTCGGAACGCTCTGGGCGTATTCCGTATCCTACAGCAAAGGTCTTAGCGTTGCAGAGTTTGCGGGATTTTCCTCCGCTTTTGCGCTTGCGGTTTCCGGGATTACCGCTTTAGGAAGCGCAGGATCTGCCGTTGCTTCCATCCGGCCGATTTTAAGGCGCGGAGAGCCGATTCTCCGGACGAAACCGGAAGGGAGAGAGAATAAGAAAAGCATACGTTCCCTGAAGGGAAAAATCGAACTGAACAATGTGACATTTTCCTACGAAGAGGACAGCCCCGAAATCATCAAAAATTTAAGCCTGAAGATTGAGCCGGGAGAATATGTTGCGATTGTCGGACCGTCCGGATGCGGCAAATCCACGCTTCTTCGAATCCTTCTCGGTTTTGAAACTCCGAGGCAGGGCACGGTTTACTATGATGATCAGGATATCGAAAGCGTAAATATCCGGTCCTTAAGGCAGCATATCGGAACGGTTTTACAAAACGGAAAACTTTTTACCGGAGACATTTTTTCGAATATTATTATTTCCGTACCCTGGATGGATGAGGCCGGCGCATGGGAAGCAGCCGAAAAAGCCGGCATGGCAGATGACATCCGGCATATGCCGATGGGCATGCATACGTTCATTTCCGAGGGAGGCGGCGGAATATCCGGAGGACAGAAACAGCGTCTTCTTATTGCGCGGGCCATCTGCGGCAAACCGGGCATTCTGATGTTTGATGAAGCCACCAGCGCACTGGATAATATTACACAGAAGATTGTGACCGATTCCTTAGCGGAAATGCACTGCACGCGTATCGTAATCGCACACCGTCTTTCCACGATACGCGAATGCGACCGTATTCTTGTTCTTCAAAACGGGACTATTCAGGAAGAAGGTACATTTGACGAGCTGATGGCAAAGGGAGGGATTTTTGCGAACCTCGCATCCAGGCAGCTGGAGTAGGGTAGGCGGACAGCGGGAGCAAGAGTTTGCCGGATTTGCAGGCTTTGTGAGGCCGGAATGAGAAGGATAAAATTTGTGTGGCTTCTGTGACAGATGCAGTAGTATTATAAAATCATCACAAAGAGAAAAGTAATGTATCTAATGCGAAAGGGGGGGGAAAACACTATGAAAACATTAGAAGAACTTTACAAGGAAGTACAGGGAAACGAAGAACTGAAAAAGGAATTTATCGCTGCATTCAAAGAAGGCAG
>OMRN01000312.1 GCA_900313265.1 uncultured Lachnospiraceae bacterium
CTCGAAGGTGTGGAGGAAGTGCTTGTAACAGAGGAACTTTTCCCTTATCTGGAGGAAGAACTTTTCATGCTTGCCGGAAAGGAGCATCTTACGTTTAACGTCTTCGGAAAACATACCGGCCATTCCCCGCTTGCGGGAGAGAATACCGCCGAGGGCGTTGCGAAGCAGATTTCCGTATTTTTAGGCGAAGACAACCAGGAAGAAAAGCACCGGGAAGAGATCGAGGATCTTACGAGCCGGATTAAGGGCATGTTAAACGGAAACAGGGAAGAAACGGCAGCACCGGTATCCGTACCGGTGCCCGATTTGCCGGTGAGACCTCCCGTACTGTGTGCGGGCTGTCCGCACAGGGCATCCTTCTATGCGGTAAAGCAGGCCATGAAGGGACTGAAGGCAAATTTCTCCGGAGACATCGGCTGTTATACACTCGGAAATGCCATGCCGCTTGATATGGTTGACACCTGCCTTTGCATGGGTGCCGGAATTACCATGGCACAGGGACTTTACCATACCGATCCGGGGACTGCGAATTTTGCGTTTATCGGAGATTCCACATTCTTTGCCTCCGGTATGACGGGAATCGCCAATGCCGTGTATAACGAAGCGGATCTGATTGTCTGCATTCTGGATAATTCCACCACGGCAATGACCGGACACCAGCCTCATCCGGGAACCGGTATAAACATGATGGGGGATGTCATCGATAAAATCAATATCGAGGCCGTTTTAAAGGGTCTTGGTGTAAAGAAGGTTCTTACGGTTGATCCGCTGAATTTGGGAGAAGCCGTAAAGGCCGTAAATAAATGCGTAAAAATCGCAGGCGTAAAAGCGATTATTTTTAAATCGCCCTGCATTGCACTTTCGAAACCGACGGAAAAATGCATCATCACCGATGCCTGCATCGGATGTAAGAAATGCATTCGTGAAATCGGCTGCCCGGCAATCAGTTTTGTCGACGGGAAGGCAGTCATTGACGGATCCCTTTGCACCGGCTGCAGTTTGTGTGCGTCGGTTTGTCCGTCGTCTGCCATTGAAAAGGAGGTGCGCTAAATGTCCTATAATATTTTGCTTTGCGGAGTCGGCGGCCAGGGAACGGTCTTGGCATCCAAACTTTTAGCGGCAACCGCGGGAGGTGCGGGACTTTGTGTGCACTCTGCGGAGACCATCGGAATGGCACAAAGAGGAGGCCCGGTAACGAGCCACGTCCGGATCGGAGAGGATGCTTATTCTCCCTTAATTCCGAAGGGCGGTGCGGATTTAATCATTGCATTCGAACCGGCGGAAGCGGTCCGCAATCTGGATTACCTGAAAAAAGACGGTGCCGTAATCGTAAACGAAAACTGCATCCGTCCGGTAACGGAATCGTTAAATCCCACGGGTTATGACGGAACGGAAATGCTCGAATATCTGAAACGGAAAATCGGAAGGTTAATTACGGTCAATGCCGATTCGTTATGCGAATCCCTGGGCTCTTCGAAGTTCTTTAACGTTGCCGTCCTCGGCGTGGCACAGGGAGCAAGACTTTTGGATTTTTCCGAAGAAGAAATTCTTTCCACGATCGAAAATACGGTGAAAGAAGATTTCGTTAAAATCAATAAAAAGGCATTTCTGCTCGGCCGGGAAATCGGCATGAAAGAAGCCGGTATCGGAATGTTTGCAAAGGGAAAGGAAGATGCATTCGATCTGTCGGAAGAGAATAAACCGGCAGGCGTGTCCCGTCATCTGACAAAGGAGGAGGCAGAGAAACTGCTTTCCGTTCGAATTGAAGTAAGAAAGAAAAATCACAAGGCATAAAGGGAGGGAATTCATGAAGCCGACAAAGGAACAGCTGGAACTGATTAACAAACAGGTAAAACGCCTTGTGGCAGGCGAGAGTTATTACGGAAAAATGTACCGCGAAATGGGTCTTACGGAAATCAATTCCGAGGAAGACTTCTATAAGATTCCGTTTTCCTCAAAGGAAGATTTGCGGAATGCATATCCGCTCGGCATTCAGGCCGTGCCCGACGAAGAAGTGGTAAGAATCCATTCTTCTTCCGGAACAACGGGAAAACCGGTAATCATTCCCTATACCAAAAAGGATGTGGAAGACTGGGCGATTATGTTTGAACGCTGCTATAAGATGGCGGGGATTACCAGTAAAGACCGGATTCACATTACACCGGGATACGGACTGTGGACGGCCGGAATCGGTTTTCAGGCAGGCTGTGAGAGACTTGGTGCCATGGCGGTTCCCATGGGCCCCGGCAACACGGAAAAACAGATTCAGATGATGATCGATCTTAAGTCCACCGTGCTGTGCGCAACCTCTTCCTATGCGCTGCTTTTATCCGAAGAGATTAACAGGCGCGGAATCCGTGACCAGATTCATTTAACCAAGGGTGTCATCGGCTCCGAACGCTGGAGCGATAAGATGAGGGAAACCATTCATAACGGACTGGGGATTGATTTATACGATATTTACGGTCTGACCGAAATTTACGGACCGGGTATCGGAATTAACTGCCCGGGCGAGCGTGCGATGCACTGCTTCGATGATTATCTTTATATCGAAATTATCGATCCGAATACCGGGGAAAACGTACCGGACGGAGAGGAAGGAGAAATCGTCATTACGACGCTGGTTAAGGAAGGCGCACCGCTTTTACGTTTCCGTACCCATGATATTTCCCGCATTGTTCCGGGTGAGTGTAAGTGCGGATGCAAATATCCGAGACTGGATGTCATCAAGGGAAGAAGCGATGACATGTTTAAGATTCACGGCGTGAATATGTTCCCGAGCCAGGTGGAGGAAATGCTGGCCAAAGTGGAAGGAGCGACGAGTGAATACCGTGTTACCTTAGCACATGACGATGACAAAAACTGCGATGTATTCTTACTTACCGTGGAGGGTGAAGGAAAATACAGTTTCGATGACATGGCAAAGAAGATTGCCTATGTCTTCAAGACCTATATCGGAGCCACTCCGAAAGTAACGATTGTTCCCGTCGGAACCCTGCCGAGAAGCGAGAAGAAGACCAAGAGAGTGACGGATTACCGCAACTGATAAGGGAAAGAAAAAACCAGAAAATACAGAACGGATAAAGCAGGTAAAAAAATCTGCGGACAAAGAGAGAGTCAAAGCAGACGAAAACTGCAGAATAAGGAGATGCGTATGAAAATATTAGTCAGCGGAGGAACCGGATATATCGGATCACATACTTGTGTGGAACTGATAGAAGCGGGACACGAGGTTGTCATTTTTGATAATTTATATAATTCCAAGGAAGAAACCCTGGATAAAATCAAGGCCATTACCGGAGTCCGTCCGAAGTTTTACAATGCGGACATGACGAAAGCAGAGGAACTTGAGCCGATTTTTGCGGAAAATAAGTTCGATGCGGTGATTCATTTTGCCGGACTCAAAGCCGTCGGAGAGTCGGTGCAAAAACCCTTGATGTATTATGAAAATAACCTGGGCGGAACGTTCAACTTATGCGAAATGATGAATAAATACGGATGTAAGAAAATCATCTTTTCCTCTTCCGCAACGGTTTACGGGGTCCCGGAGACGGTGCCGATTACCGAGCAGTTTCCTCTCGGTGCGACGAATCCGTATGGCCGGACGAAGCTGATGCTCGAAGAAATCTTAACCGATCTTACGGTGGCCGACCCCGAGTGGAGCGTTGTTCTGCTTCGCTATTTCAATCCGATCGGAGCACATGAAAGCGGATTAATCGGCGAATCACCGAACGGCATTCCCAATAACCTGATGCCGTATATCATGCAGGTGGCAGTCGGAAAACTGCCGGAACTCGGCGTTTTCGGAAACGATTACGATACCCCGGACGGAACCGGCGTGCGCGACTATATTCATGTAACGGACCTTGCGAAAGGTCATGTTGCAGCACTGCCCAAGGCCGTAAACGAGAAGGGGGTTCATATTTACAACCTCGGAACCGGTAACGGATATTCCGTACTGGATATCGTGAAGGCATTCGAAACATCCAACGGAGTAAAGGTGCCTTATTCCATCAAACCGAGACGTGCCGGTGATGTGGCGCAGTGTTATGCCGATCCGACAAAAGCGAAAGAAGAACTCGGCTGGGTGGCACAGTATGATTTGGAGCGTATGTGCAAGGATTCCTGGCGTTTTATCTGTAAGGAAACCGGACGGGAGATTTAATTCCCGACATATCATGTATTATTTAGCGTAAAAAAGGAGGAATTTGAAATGGACGGAAACATGAATTTTGATCCCATGACGGGACAGCCGCTTAATAATCCGGCACCGCAACCGGAAGTTCAGCCGCAGCCGGTATACACACAGCCACAACCCCAGCCGGTCTATACGCAGCCGGTATACACACAGCCGCAGCCCCAGCCGGTTTATACGCAGCCGGTCTATACACAACCGGTTTATACGCAGCCGGTTTACACACAGGCCCCGGTACAGAAAGATCCGGTTGTATTTCCCGGAAAGGAAATTGTTGCCGTGGTGTTTGGAGGTTTTTCTCTTTTCCACAGTTTAATCGGAGCGGGATTCAGCTGGTTCCCGTTTTACGGATGGTTTATCGGCGGCTTTAATGCCGTATTCGGTCTGATTTGTGCCATTGTGGCAAAGGCAAATGCCGGAAAAGTGAAGAAAGAAGCGACTTCCTATACCGGAAAAGTGAAAGCGGCGGGAGGCCTTTCCACGGCCGGCCTGATTCTTTCCATTCTCGGAATTCTGGAAGTGATTATCAGTGTTATTGTCGTTATTATCTTTATGGTAATTATCGGCGGAGCAGGCATCAGCGATATTCTAAACAACGGATACACATTTTAATTGTTACGGAAAGGGAACGAAATGGACGGAAATACCGGTTACGGAGAATACACGCCGGATTTAAATGCATCTGCCGGATATGACAATCCGGGAATCAATGAGGGATACGATGCGGGATATGTAAATCCCGGGTATGATGCAGGGTACGTAAACCCCGGTTATGCAAATGCAGGGTACGTAAATCAGGGATATATAAATCCCGGATTTAATCAGGGATACCCGGCACCGGGATATGATGCATCTTACACAATGCCGGATTTGCAGGGCTTTCAGGAAGAACCCGTTCGCTGCCCCGGCAAAGAAATTGTTGCACTGGTATTCGGAATCAATGCCCTTTTCTGGGGAGTATTTGCGGTTCTGTTCTGCTGGTATCCGATTATTGCCTGGTTTTACGCCCTCAGCGGAATTGTCTATGCAATCGTGGCACTTGTCATGGCAAAGAAAGTAAAGGAGCAGGCGGAAGAGACCACGCGTAAAGTCGATATCGGAAAGGGTCTTGGCATTGCCGGTCTGATTACTTCCGTCGTCGGCCTTGTCATTTCCGTTATTATTGCCGTAATATTCGGTGTGGCGGTCATCGGAGGATTATTAAATTCCGTTAACAGTTACAATAATGCCATTAATAATTACAACAATAATTATAATAACGGAAGCACGTACAACAATAACGGCACCGGTTATTACTACACATTCTGACATTTGCAGGAAATCTGCCAGACGGTTTTGGGCGGAGTGTTGTAAAGACGTACGGTCTTTTCGGTACCGAGAATAAGAATGCTGCATTCAAAAATAAGCGTATTGTCGGTTACGTAAACACCGTCCGGCATCTGCATGCAGCCGCGGTGGGAGAGATCTTTGTATTTCTTAATGGAATAAACCTGTGGCAGGCCGTCTTCATCGGTCACACGAATTCTAAGGGGGATGATATCCCCCTTTTTTGAATACATGCATATTAAATCGACATCCTGCAGGTGATTCATAAACAAATCCTCACAAATGGCTTTAAAACAGGGTTTTTAAAATAATATAGAACATTTGTTCTTATTTGTAAACCGAACAAATTATTAATTTTTGAGAATTATAAAAGATTTTATAAGAGAATCCGGCAACAGTGACAGAACTGTGACCGAAGAGGGTGTATTCTTTCTTTAAATTAAAACAACAATAAAAAACCTCATTCATAAAAATAAAAAATAACGAAAGGAAGGAAATATGCATATGAAAAGAACAATGAAAAATCAGATTAAGGCTATGACGGCAATCATACTTTCCTTCGTATTTTTCATGACGATGGGAATGTATGCTTTTGCGGCCTCTCCGAGGGAAGATACGGCAGCGATGCTTCGTGCCACGAAGGGAGATTATTACGCGGATCAGTGGTTGCAATGGCAGGACATGATGGACAATTATATTCATTTTAAATTCAGCAATGCCGGATTTTTCTGTGTGAAAGAAACCAAGCTGTATGCGAGGGAAATCGTCGGAATGTATGAAGACGGATCCTATATTATCGGTCCCTGGAAACTGGTTCATCAGGGAAGCGGAGAGGGTGAAAGGCTTTCCTTACCCGGAGATTATGTAATGTTTGCATTCGGATACGATGTTACATGGGGAACCGACTGGCCGTACAGCGACGTATTCTGGACGGATGCCAAAACAAGAGTAAGAGAAATCAGCATCTATTCCTGGGGAGAAGTAAGGACACCGGGAATACATATAAGTGTTAACGGAGAAGAAGTATATGACAGATATAATCTTCCCTCACATAAGCAATGGCAGCCGTAGTAGCGGTAACGGGATTTTTTAAAGGATCTTTCCCCGGTTTTGACAGGAGAAAGGTCCTTTTTTAAAAAATTTTTAAAAACCTATTGACACGATAGGTTTATATGTGATATAAAAAAATGCGTAAGCAAAAAATGAAAGGAGCATGAAGTCATGAAGAACAATCAGTACACGACAATCCGGACCATGTGTTGTTGTATGCGAATGTTAAACTCCCGGGCAGGAAAACTGGCGTGGGCGTCTGACATGGCTTGTCATGCGTCCGAATAAACATCATCCTAAAATCAATATGCCAGATGCCCGGGAGAAATCTTCCGGGCATTTTTCTTCCTCCTCAAACAATGCCACTTTACAAAAAGATGCCCGGAGGGCAGAAAGCAGGCCATTCACTTTTAGTAAAAACGAACGTAAAGAATCCAAATAAAAAAATAAATCACAAAACGAAATAAAATAACAAAATCAACAAAAAACAAACAATAACAAAATCAACAAAAAACAAACAATAACAAATAACAAACAACAACAAATAACAAACAATAACAAATAACAAACAAAAAGGAGAACAGACCCATGAGCAATTATAAATTCGAAACATTACAGTTACACGTAGGACAGGAACAGGCAGATCCCACAACGGACTCCAGAGCGGTACCCATTTATCAGACCACTTCTTATGTATTCCATAACAGCAAGCATGCAGCAGACCGTTTCGGACTGGCAGATGCCGGAAATATTTACGGAAGACTGACCAACTCCACGCAGGACGTTCTGGAAAAAAGAGTTGCCGCATTAGAGGGAGGAAGCGCAGCTCTGGCACTTGCTTCCGGAGCAGCCGCCATTACCTATACCATTGAAGCACTTGCCGCAAACGGCGGACATATCGTAGCACAGAAAACCATCTACGGAGGAAGCTACAATCTCCTCGAGCATACACTTCCCCAGTACGGCATTGAAACCACTTTTGTAAATGCCCATGATCTTTCCGAGGTGGAGGGTGCCATTAAAGAGAATACAAGAGCCATCTATTTAGAGACGCTCGGCAACCCGAATTCCGATATTCCCGATATCGATGCCATCGCGGAAATCGCACATAAGCATGGATTACCGTTAGTTGTCGACAATACTTTCGGAACTCCCTACTGGTTCAGACCGATTGAGCATGGCGCAGACATTGTGGTTCATTCCGCAACCAAATTCCTCGGCGGTCACGGAACAACACTTGGTGGAATCATTGTAGAGAGCGGCAAATTCAACTGGAAAGAAAGCGGCAAATATCCGAACATCGCAGCTCCGAATCCCAGCTATCACGGTGTATCCTTCTATGATGTGGTAGGACCGGCCGCATTCGTTACCTATATCCGTGCCATCCTTCTTCGTGATACCGGAGCCACGATTTCTCCGTTTAACGCATTCCTTCTTTTACAGGGTGTGGAAACATTATCGCTTCGTCTCGACCGTCATGCCGAGAATACAAAGAAAGTGATTGAATTTTTGAAGAATCATCCGAAGGTTGCCAAGGTGAATCATCCTTCGATTGAAAACCATCCGGATCATGCCGTATATCAGAGGTATTTCCCGAACGGAGGCGGTTCGATTTTCACCTTTGAAATCAAGGGAGGCCAGGAAGAGGCATGGAAGTTCATCGACAATCTGGAGATTTTCTCCCTTCTTGCAAACGTTGCCGATGTAAAGAGCCTTGTCATTCATCCGGCATCTACGACACATTCCCAGCTGTCCGAAGAAGAACTTGCCGATCAGGGAATTACACCGGGAACCATCCGTCTGTCCATCGGAACGGAGCATATTGACGATATTATCGCAGACCTTGAAAAAGGTTTTGCCGCAGTATAAAATATAAAAATCGGAGGAAAAAGTCATGTCTAAAATTTACAAAAACGCATCGGAACTTATCGGAAATACCCCTTTGGTAGAGGTTAGCAACATTGAGAAAGAACTGGGACTGAAAGCGACCGTTTTGGTTAAGCTCGAATACTTTAATCCCGCAGGAAGCGTAAAGGACCGTATCGCCAAGGCCATGATCGAAGATGCCGAGAAAAAGGGTCTTTTGAAGGAAGGCAGTGTTATTATCGAGCCGACATCGGGAAATACGGGAATCGGTCTTGCTTCCATCGCCGCCGCAAAGGGCTATCGGATTATTCTGACCATGCCCGAGACCATGAGCGTGGAGAGAAGAAATATCTTAAAGGCATACGGCGCGGAACTTGTGCTTACGGAAGGCTCGAAGGGAATGAAGGGAGCCATTGCCAAAGCGGAAGAACTTGCGGCTGAAATTCCGGGAAGCTTTATTCCGGGACAGTTTGTAAATCCCGCAAACCCGGCCATCCATAAAGCGACCACCGGTCCGGAAATCTGGGCGGATACGGACGGAAAAGTGGATATCTTCATTGCCGGTGTAGGTACCGGAGGAACCGTAACCGGTACGGGCGAATATTTAAAAGAGCAGAATCCGAATGTGAAAGTGGTTGCCTTAGAGCCCGCGGATTCACCGGTTCTTTCCGAAGGAAGAGCGGGAGCACATAAGATTCAGGGAATCGGTGCCGGATTTGTACCCGATGTTCTCAATACGAAAGTTTATGACGAAGTTTTCAAAGCGGCAAACGAGGATGCTTTTGCAGCGGCAAAACTTTTGGCAAAGAAAGAGGGAATCTCCGTCGGAATTTCTTCCGGAGCGGCTTTACACGGAGCAATCGAACTCGCAAAGAGACCGGAAAACGAAGGAAAGATTATCGTAGCACTTCTTCCGGACAGCGGTGACCGTTATTATTCTACCGCACTCTTTACCGAATAATGGATAATTGTTCAAGGGGATTCTTTATACAAACGAGCCTGTCGGATTTCCGGCAGGCTCGTTTAAATGTCGTTGATGATTGGATCGGATGATGTTAAACGGAAACTACAGCATGTCCTTCAGCGTGAACTGCTCGAAGTATTCCCGGGTCAGGTTATCATACCCCTCCCATAATCCGATGGTTTTGCATTCGTCTTTTCTGGGGCAGAGTTCCGCATTCTTGGCAAGACATGCCACGGGAGCCAGATTCTCCTCGGTGCAGTCTAAAATTTCCCAGACCGTGTACTCTTCCGGCTTGCGGCTTAACATATATCCGCCGCCTTTGCCGCGGTGGCCCTTAACCATTTTGTTGCGGACCAGGGTCTTTATAATAATCTCCAGATACTTCTCGGAAATCCCCTGCCGTAACGCAATATCATGCAGCGGAACAAACGTATCCTCTTTCTGCCCGGCTAAATCAATCATTACCCTGAGCGCATATCGTCCTTTTGTGGAAATCATAATTCCCTCCTGCTTGTATACTATTCAGAATCCCGTATATTGGCTCGCGTCGCACTTGTCAAACCTTCGACGGGAATCGGTTGTGTTTGCAACTTCAGGCATATTTCGAATGAGGAAGATTATGTTGTTGCAAACTACATACTCATCCCTTACGAAGTTTGCCAATCGCTCGCTCGAGCAAGTCTTGCGAATACGTGTATTACAGCA
>OMRN01000385.1 GCA_900313265.1 uncultured Lachnospiraceae bacterium
CAGAAACATCGTGTAAAACTTCACAATATCGATTTTTAAGTCGTATACCGCAAACTGCAGCATACTGCCAAGAGCAGCTCTCGCATGACTTAAATACATTTCATCATAAGCGTGAATCATCTTTCTTAATCTCCTCATCAAGAATTTTCGTTATGTACAAATCATTTTTCCGATACTCTTCCATACTGATTTTTCTGTAATCCGCTCTTGCCGTACGGTCTCTTCTTTCGCGCTTTGGAAGCCATATTTCCTTTCTTGCCTCTTTCGCATCCACCCATTGAACCAGTTCAAACGATTTCCGGCTCTTTAATACAATTTGTTCTCCGAGTTTTCCGAGCTTCATGGCTTTTGATAACTGACTATACGATATTCCGCCATTAATAAAATCCTGTGCAAATGAAAAATAGCTGTCATCCGCCCGATACCCTTTAATGATGTCATATTTTTCATAGGGCACCGAAAATTCCCGTATAATATACTGTTTTGCTTCTTTGGCCAGCATGGTTTCCACATCAAAAGTTCGATTCTCCAGTAAAACCGCAAGCCAGGTAAGAATCGTATATTGATTTAAATCCAGTATCTTCAGACCGTCCGGATGAATCACATAATGATTGATATATCCATGATGGTCTGCGGATACACTCCACTCTGCTGCCATATCCGCTTCTTCGGTACAATAAAATCCATAACCGTAATCATTATATTCTTTTCCGCCGTGATACTGCGGGTGTTCAATAATAAATTCCGAACCATGATAGATATCCATGCATAACTCCTTTTACAAAAACTACACCTGTGGATGTAGTAAAATTATACATCTGCAGGTGTAGTTTTGTAAATACTGCCCACTAACAATTTGATATTCTATTCTCTAAGATTATGTTTTTTCTTCTTTCTGAATTTTCGCATTCACAATGATAATTCCCGCGCTGATTAAGAAAAGTGCCAGGAAATACCGTATTCCAAGCGCCTCCGTTTCGCCTAACAGCAGCGCGGATAATATGACTCCGATGACCGGATTCATGAATCCGAAAACGGATATTTTCGATACATCATTCGTCCGTAACAAAATCCCCCACAAGGTATATGCAACGCTGGATACAAGCGCCAGATATACCAAAATGAGAACGGCCGGGATGACTTTTATATCGCTTGCAAAAAAGCTGTCGGAAAGCGGTCTTGTAAAACATATTCCGGTCTGTCCAAAGAGGGTCATAATAAGACCGCCCAGAATAAACTGGTGTCCGCTGAACAGTACCGTATCATGATCTGCGGCATATTTTTTTATCATGTTGGAAGATATTCCGTAACAAAATGCAGACAAAGCGATAAGTCCGTCACCAAGCGGATGAAATACAAATCCTTCTTTCGTGATATTAATCAGAATTACCCCCAGAAGTCCCAAACCACAGCCTATGATTTTCCGGAAAGTCAGATGTTCCATGCGAAAAAGAAAACACGCAACCAGTATCGCAAAAAAGACGGTAAGAGAATCTACCACCGCCGAATTTACGCCGGTTGTATGCGCAAGCCCAATATAGAAAAACACATACTGTCCGATGGTTTGAAAAAGACTTAACAGCAAAATCTTCGGCCACTCATTTTTCTTCGGAATCAAAAACTTCTTTTTCAGAATACTGCCGAAGAGGATGACCAGAATTCCCGCCAGAAAGAAACGAATCCCGGCAAACCGTATGATTCGCCAGGTATCGTCACTCGGAATCTTCCAAAGACTGTATCCGATTTTAATTCCCGAAAAAGCACTGCCCCACAGGATACAGCAAATCATTGTACCGAGGAGGGTCAGAATTTCGCTCTTTACATTTACTCGTTTCATGACGTCATATTATCAAATATATGAAAAAATCAAATATAATTCCGGATTGAATTTCAAAACGTTTCCTGCTCGCTTTAATTATCTGTCTTTTTCAAGCAGCAATTCATCTCCGGGTTTCAAAATAATCTTCCCTTCCACTTCAAAAACGTCCGCCTTGGCCTGATCAAAACAATCCTTCGGATCCGCCGGTTTCATATGGTACGGGATACTGTGTACGGCGCCGACTAAGGAAGCACATTCACCTGCCTCGGCAGGGTCCATGTTGTAGACACCGTCACAGCAGAAAAAAGCATAGTCAATATCTTTCAATTTTTCCATTTGAGGCGTTTTAGACGTGTCCCCCGAAATATATACCTTAACATCGTTTGGAAACGTTAAAACGTATCCTGCGCATTCATTCACGTTATGATTTTTATTGTATCCGGCTTCCACAGCCTGCACACTGACAAACTCAAAATCAAAGTTTTGATATTCTCCGTC
>OMRN01000246.1 GCA_900313265.1 uncultured Lachnospiraceae bacterium
AAAGTTGTGCCCCATCTGGTTCCGATTATCCGCGAACTGGACCGCAGGGTGAAGGAAAAATACGACGATTCGCGCGTATGGATTATCGATAACGACAATCGTGTGCATATGGCCCATATCGACATTCACTACGGATTCTCTATCAACGGCGTGGCGGCTCTTCATACCGAGATTTTAAAGAATACCGAACTGAATGCGTTTTATAAGATTTATCCGGAAAAATTCAACAATAAAACCAACGGAATTACGTTCAGAAGATGGCTGCTTTCCTGTAACCGCGAACTTTCCGATTTCCTTTCGGATAAAATCGGAAACGGATATCGCAAGGATGCGACGGAACTGGAAAAACTGCTTGATTATGAGAATGACAGCATGACGCTGCTTGTTCTCGAGAATATCAAGAAAGCCAAAAAAGCGGAACTGGCCGGATACATTAAGGAAAAGGAAGGCATCGAAATCGACCCGGATTCGATTTACGATATCCAGGCAAAACGTCTGCATGAGTACAAACGGCAGCAGATGAATGTGCTTTACATTATTCATAAATATCTGGAAGTTAAGTCCGGAAAGAAGCCGGTACGTCCGATTACCTTTATTTTCGGTGCAAAAGCGGCGCCGGCCTATATTATCGCACAGGATATTATTCATTTGATTCTTGTCATGAGCAAGATTATCAATAACGATCCGGAAGTATCTCCTTACCTTCGCGTGGTTATGGTCGAGAATTACAATGTATCCTATGCGGAGCGTATTATTCCGGCCTGTGATATTTCCGAGCAGATTTCCCTTGCCAGCAAAGAGGCAAGCGGTACCGGCAATATGAAGTTCATGTTAAACGGAGCGGTAACCTTAGGAACCGTGGACGGTGCCAACATGGAGATTGCCGAACTTGTCGGAAAGGATAACATCTATACCTTCGGAGCATCCTCGGAAGAAGTAATCGAGCATTATGCGAAGGCGGATTATGTATCCCGCAAATTTTATGAGGAATCACCGGTGATTAAGGAAGCGGTCGATTTCATCGTATCCACACTTGCCATGCAGGTCGGAAACCGGGAAAATCTGACCAGACTTTACAATGAACTGTTAAATAAAGACTGGTTTATGACCCTGTTGGATTTAGAGGAATATATTAAAGTCAAGGATGCCATGATTGCCGATTACGAAGACCGCGAGAAGTGGAGAAAGATGATGCTTGTAAATATCGCAAAAGCGGGATTTTTCTCATCGGATCGTACGATTGAGGAATACAATAAGGATATCTGGAAACTGAGCTGATTAAATCAATACAGCGGATAGAAAACGAAGATAAAGAAACAGGGAAAAAGGGAATTCAGTTACAACAGTCAGTTTTTCTGTGTAAAAGGAGGAAAGGAAAATGAGAAAGAATGTGTTAAGAAAAATGGGTGCACTCGGGCTTGCCGTTGCCCTGGGCGTTGCACTTGCGGGCTGCAATCAGCCTTCCACGTATCCGGCGGAACCGGTTAATTCCGAGACGGTTTCCGTGACGGTTTCTTCCGAAGAGAAGCCTTCCGAACCGGGGGAAAGCGGGCAGGAAGTAAAAGATATCAATACCGATCCGGAACAGATTCGTATGCTTTTTGACAGCTTCTTAAACGGAGGAGACAAGATTAAAGTAGATATTGCGGAGTATGAAAACGGTTATAATGTCCTGTATGTTGAAAACGGTGCAAGCTATGATATCAATCAGTTTGTTGAAAACATAGATGCAAAACTTGCCGAAGGATATGAGTCCGGGGAAGATCACATGTATGTTCAGACCATTGATTTTGCGGAAATCGACTGCGGAAATGACGGAATTCCCGAGATGGCCCTTTACCTTACCATCGATTTTGATGAACCCCGTGTCGGTGAACAGGATATCTATGTTGCAAAAGTCATCGACGGACAGATTACGATTGTGACAGGTTATTCCTTCGGATACCGCGGATTCGGAGAACTCAATAAATACGGCACATTCCACCACGGCGGAAGCGGCGGCGCCAATCTTTTCGTCGACGGATACGATGTTATCACGGCCGAAGGAGAACCGGTCATGATTTATGAATGCGATGAAACATATGCATTGAAACAGCCGATGATTTATTCCGGTGATTTGCCGGAGGGGTATCCCAGTGATTATCCCGAAGTGGAATTTGAAGAAGGCGGATATACGCAGCATGAGTATCTTTTTGAAATCTATCCTGCCGCATCGAACGGAAATGACCCGTTGTCCGATGCTTTTGCCAGATCAAAGATGTATGTATTTTCAACCGAGGACGGGGAAGTTGTATATCCTTCGGATGATTTAATGGCGATTTACAAGGAACTGGGAATGACGGTTACCGATTTTGACACGGTCAATAAAAAGATTGACGCACGCAAAGCCGCAGCCGGATTTACAGACGAAATGATGACATCTCCGGAGGATGACAGCAGTTATACTCCCGCATGGAGAATCATTTATGAGAAAAATATTACCGAGGGACAGGGCGGAGAGAATTAAGGCCCTCTTCGGAATAATAGTTCCGGCATGGAATGAAAGAATAAAGCAGGAGATATCGGTTTAACCGGGAAATGGGAAACGAAATGAGAAAAAGCGGAGTTCTGCTGGCAGTAAGCAGTCTGCCGGGCGAATACGGAATCGGAAGCTTCGGACACGAGGCTTATGATTTCGTGGACTTTCTGGTCTCGGCAGGGCAGCATTACTGGCAGATTCTGCCGCTTGGCCCGACCGGTTACGGAGATTCTCCCTATCAGTCGTTTTCCACATTTGCCGGGAATCCTTACTATATCGATTTGGAGAAGCTGATTCAGCTGGGACTTTTAACCAAATCGGAGTGTGACAGTGCCGATTTATGCGATTATACCGTTGCCGCCGATTCAAAGAAAAAAGAACGTTTAACGGGGCATGTCAATTACGGGAAGATTTATATCGAAAAAATGGGTCTTCTTCGCAAAGCATTTTCAAGGTTTGACCGGGAGGACCGGGATTACTGCCGTTTTATCCGCGAGGAGAAAGACTGGCTATATGATTATGCGCTCTTTATGGCATTTAAGGCAGAAGAGGACGGAGCCTCCTTTATCGGATGGGACAAACCGATCCGGAACCATACGAAGAAAGCCTTAAAAGCGGGTGAGACCCGGTTAAAAGACGAAGTGGAATTTACCTACTTCTGTCAGTATTTCTTCTTCCTTCAATGGGAAAAATTAAAAAAATACGCGAACGGAAAAGGGATTAAAATTATCGGTGACATTCCGATTTATGTAGCGGCGGACAGTGCCGATGCATGGGCGAATCCGGAACTTTTTGAACTGGATGACGACAGGATTCCAATAAAAGTGGCGGGATGTCCGCCGGATTATTTTGCAAAAACCGGACAGCTTTGGGGTAATCCGCTTTATGACTGGGAATATCATAAAAAGACCGGTTATGCCTGGTGGATTAAGCGTATGAAACACTGCTAT
Source organism: uncultured Lachnospiraceae bacterium (assembly GCA_900313265.1). Lineage (GTDB taxonomy): Bacteria > Bacillota > Clostridia > Lachnospirales > Lachnospiraceae > UBA3766. Next base: position 3,469 of record OMRN01000246.1, read on the forward strand.
CGCCTGTACGATGTTGTACGAATCGATCATTTCCGCGGATTTGAATCCTACTATACGATTCCTTACGGAAACGAAACGGCGGAAATCGGCGAATGGGTGAAAGGACCGGGAGTGGAACTGTTCAGGGCCATTGAAGATGCCATCGGAGAACAGCCGGTCATTGCGGAAGATCTTGGATTTTTGACAGACTCTGTGCGGAGAATGATTGACAGAACCGGGTATCCCGGAATGAAAATTCTGGAATTTGCTTTTGACGGGGAACCGGATAATGAGCATCTGCCGTATAATTTAAAATCAAACTGTGTTATCTATACGGGGACGCACGATAATGAAACGATTGTCGGATGGTACAAAGATCTTCCGGCAAAATACAAAAAGAGTGTGAATGCTTATTTAAATATCCGTTCCGGGAAAAATATACACTGGGATATGATTCGCCTCGCATTTTCTTCGGTTGCGGACACGGTCGTTATTCCCATGCAGGATTTTCTGGGACTCGACAATTCGGCCAGGATGAATATCCCGTCCACGCTCGGTGGAAACTGGATCTGGCGAATGCAGGAGGAAGATTTAAGTCCGGTTCTTTCCGGAAAACTTTATGAAATGACAAAAACGTACGGAAGGCTTTAAGCCTTCCGTTTTAGATTCTGAGATACGGTTTTCGGGCAACGGCCCGGAATGATTTACAGACTCTTTGATAAATAAGAATTGGAGTAATGATAATCACCGGTTACATCCTCTCCGAACCAGTCCGGAGGGGTAAAAGATTCCGCTTCTTCGACCGAAGCAAATTCGACTTCCGCTAAAATGAGCGGAGCAAACGGCTCTTTAAAAACATCGAGTTCGATTGTAAAACTGCCGAAAGGAATCAGATAGCGTCTTTTGGAAATAATGTTTCCGTCGGCTTTTTTGATCAGATGAAGATAGGCCTCTTCATTCAGGGGAAGATTGTATTCTTCACGTTCCATGAAGCCTTTTCCTTTGTATGTCAGATAATAATCATCGTCTTCTTTGCGTACACGGACAACCGGAGCGGTGTTTAAATAGCCCTGTTCCAGTTCGTGGTATTTGTATTCTTCAAGATTCGCGGGAAGTTCTTTAATCAGAAACTTCCGCTCGATTTCTTTTCCCATAATCCGTCCGTCTTTCCTTAGTCATTCCGTAACCGAAACGGCATTAAAACAAAGAAGTGGAAAAATATCTCTCGGCACGGTCCGGCAGTACGGTGGCGATCACCTTGTCATGACCGTATTTTTCCGCCATTTTCTTTGCGGCCCAGATGTTTGCACCGCTTGATGTTCCGACTAACAGTCCGTGTTCTTTTGCCAGTTCTCTGGCAGTCTGAATCGCATCATCATCGCTTACGGTAACAATATCCGTAATCATGGAAGTATCAAGCACATCCGGGATAAAACCGTCGCCGATTCCCTGAATCTGATGTAGTCCGGGTTCATCGCCTAAAAGTGCGGATACGCCTTTGGGCTCCACGGCAACGATTTTGCAGTCGGGGTTGTTATGATCGAGAATATAACGGGCAATTCCCTGCAGGGTTCCGCCGGAACCGATGCCGGAAACGTAAATGTCGATTTTTTTACCGAGCTGCTCGCACAGTTCCGGAGCCGTACCGTTATAATGTGCGGCAGGATTGGCGGGATTAACAAACTGCTGGGGAACAAAATACTGATCGCCGGTTGCGGCAATCCGTTCCGCCTCTTTGACAGCGCCGTCCACCGACAGCTCGGCCGGGGTAAGTACAAGTTCCGCACCGAAAGCGCGGATGACTTTCTTTCGTTCCTCGCTCATATTTTCCGGCATTACAATGATTACTTTATAGCCCTTTCTGACGCCGCAGAAGGCAAGGCCGATTCCGGTATTGCCGCTTGTCGGCTCGATAATGGTCATGCCGGGTTTCAGTTTGCCGTCTTTCTCTGCCTGATCAAGCATGTTTCTGGCAATACGGTCCTTGATGCTGCCGCCGGGATTTAAAAATTCCGCTTTGGCATAAATGGGAAGGCCCATGGTTTTCTCAAGGGAAATAAGCGGTGTGTTGCCGATTAAATCAATGACGTTATCATAATACATGTCAAAAACCTCACTATCATATGTTTTTTACCCAAACACTGACATTTTAATATAAATCGGGATGAAATGCAAAGGAAACCAGGCAAACCGAAACGACAGCATGAAAAAAAGAGCCGGATAAGGCAGAAATAAGGAGCGCCGGATCAGTCGGCGGGCGGCTGATAGAATCGTCCGAGTACCCGCTCGGTTTTTAATACGTTGACAAATGCTTCGGGATCGGCTTCCTTGACAACGGAAATCACTCTTCCGGATTCCGCACCGGAAACCACAGAATAGACTACATTACGCTCACAGTGTTCAAACGATCCTTCACCCTCGATGATGGTGGCACCGTGATGGGAGATTTTGGAAATCGCATCGCAGACTTCCTGCGGCTTGTTTGTAACGACAAAAAGAGTGGCCTTCTGATATTTGCGGTAAAGAATCCGCACGGTTGTGGTTGAACAGTATTGAAAAATAATCGAATAAAGGGCTTTGTCCCATCCGAATAAAAATCCGCCGGCAATTAAGATTGCCGCATTAATCATTAAGGTAATATGGAATGAATCCACACCTTTCCGCTCGGAGAGGAAAACCCCGATAAAATCGGTTCCGCCGGTCGTGGAATCCATTAACAGACACATGCTGATGGCAAGTCCGTTAATCAGACCTCCGAATATACTGATTAAAAGGA
>OMRN01000334.1 GCA_900313265.1 uncultured Lachnospiraceae bacterium
CAAAAAACCGGTTGTTCTGAGTAAAACCATAAATGCCAGAAGAATCAGTATCAATGCCCAGTTCTGTATAATAAACTCTTTAATCAACTCCATAATTTTTTCCTAGTCATTATCGGCTCAGAATAAGACAAATCCGAAGAAACATTAACAAATAAAGTAACAAATAAAGTATATCATAAACGAAAAAGGGGTTCAATTTGTATGTGTATACCGGAAACGTAAATTTATTTTCGGGATATCTGCGGGAAAAGTGGTTGGAAGCCACCGCCGGGTTATGTTATAATAACAACCGGGAAATGAACTACAATCAGGTGCGGATAACTGGTCATAAAGGGAATGATAAAGGGAATAAGCATAATGTTTATACAGGCTGCGATTCCCTTTTTCTTTATCGGATGGAACTGCAGGTGCTGTTTGGACGGAACCGGGAGGTTATGACACATGAAGAAAAAGATTCACGATACGATAAGAAAAGCTTTGTTAATGTGCGGATTTCTTCTTTTGACGGTGTTTGCGACATTATTTCTTAATACAACGGAAGCCTTCGCAAAAGAAGGGGATGTGGTGATTAATGAAAAGAATTTCCCGGATGCGGAGTTCAGGAAAGCGGTATCCGGGTTTGACAGTATAAAAAAGGACGGAGTTCTTTCGGCCGAAGAATTAGCGGCGGTTAAAGAGTTTGATATAGGTTACAACGGTACTGTTTCAAATATAAAAGGGATTGAGTACTTTACGAATCTCGAAATATTATATTGCGATAATAATAAGCTTACTTCAATCGATGTAAGTAAAAATACAAACTTAAAGTCTCTTTCGGTGATGCGAAACCAGCTGACCGTTCTTAATGTGAGTAACCTGAAGAAATTAGAAATACTGGCATGTTCCGGGAATAAACTGACCACTCTGGATGTAAGCCACAACCCGGATTTGTGGCTGTTAGATTGCCGCGGAAACGGGATAAAATCCCTTGACCTGCGAAAAAATAACTATTTGTCGGAAGCGGTACGGGCAGGAAAGAAATCGAAAACCGAAGAGGGAGACGGAATCCGTTATGAAAAAGATCTGGATCAGTACAGGGGATATTATCTGATTACGGATGAGGGAGTCAGCTTTCAAATAGCATATTTACCGAGCGGAATCGGAGTGCTTCCCGACAGCGTAACACTGCGCAGGGGAGAAAGCATGCAATTAACGGCAACCGTTGTGCCGGATGATGTGCCGGATAAATCGGTGAAATGGGCAAGCAGCGCCGATTTCTATGTCGAAGTGGATGATAACGGTTATATAACGGCAGCACGAAGCGGATCCGCAACGATTACGGCCACTACGGTAAACGGACTGGTTGCCCGGTGCGAGGTGAAGGTAGTTGTATTACCGGATAAATTCGAACTGGTTGCTACTTCAGGAACAGTTGCCTTCGGAGTACCGGTCACAATATATACCCATTATTATCCAATCGACACAACAGAGAGAACTCTTAAATGGACCATTGATAATGATAAAATTGCAACTGTCAGTTGTAGCGAAGATACCGAAGGTGCCGTTGTAAAGGCAAAAGGAAACGGAGTAGGTATCGTTACGGTTACCGCAACGACGGTGAACGGTCTGAAGGAAGACTATGTGTTCAGGGTTTTTGCCGATGCCTCGTATAAAAATGTTTTTGCGGATATTAAATCCGGCACGTGGCAGTATGATGCAGCAAAACCCGTTTATGAAAAGGGATATATGACCGGAAAGGGAAAAATCGACAACAGAGTGATTTTTTCGCCGAATACGCAGATAAACCGTTCCCAGTTTGTAACATCCCTGTACAGTATGGCAGGAAAACCGGCGGTTAGTTATAAACAGCAGTTTTCGGATGTAAACAGCAAAGACTGGTATGCAGGTGCGGTTACATGGGCTTCGAAAAACGGAATTACGGCCGGAAATGCCGATGGGACATTCGGCGTAAACGGCCAGGCTACCAGGGAGCAGCTTGCCGTAATGTTTTACCGGTATGCAGAGTATATGAATTATGGTTTGGGAATCTGGCATCCTGATTGTCTGGATAATTTTACGGATGCCGACAAAGTTGACGCCTGGGCTTTTGAAGCCGTAAGATGGGCGGTCGACCATGGTATTATTACCGGAAAAGGAAATGAGAAAGACGGTTACCGTATTGATCCGTTAAAGGGTGCAACCAGAGTCGAATGCGCAGCGATGATGAATAAATTCGATGAAATATTTTCGGAAAATCAGCAGTCAGTTTTAGAAGCGGAGGAAGAGCCGATTGCACTTCCGGCAGAAGAGCAGGAAGATATTCTGGTTCCGGAAGAGGGAACGGAAGAGGAAATGAAAGAAAATACGGATGCGGATTAACAGATATATAAAAGAATGCGGAATTATCGGGTAAACGGAGGTCCATCGTATGAAAAAGAAAGTATTTGGTATCGTGCTGGTGCTGATTTTGCTGATTTCGGCTGCCGGCTGCGGACAGCCGGTGAAAGCATCGGATCACCTTGAGGATTATGTTTTCACCATGGCCTATCATGACAATTTCAACATCCTGCAGCTGACGGATATTCACTGGAATGCGAATACATCGACGAAGTCTTCCATGGCATATCTGGACAAGGTCATTAAAGAGGCGAACGATCACATTGTGCAAACGCAGGGCCCCGGTGCAAAGATTGACCTTGTTGAACTGACGGGTGATATGTTCATGCTTGTAAATGAATATCATCTGACCACCTTCATTGATTATTTTGAAGAAAAAGCGGCAGAGTACGGTTTCCTTTATGCACCGATCTGGGGCAATCATGACAGACAGGCTCTTTTTAATCCCAATACGCTTGCAAAACGATTCAACGACGCTCCGCACTGTATCTATTACGAACCCGATGATGACCTTTACGGAAGAAGCAATTACATTATTAACCTGACCGAGGACGGAAGTTCTGCTTCCGATGTGGACTGGATGCTTGTACACCTTGACTCCGGCGCAAGTTTTTCGGAGACGGAGCTTACCATATCCAGAGATTATGATTATATCCGACCGGATCAGACGGAGTGGTTTATTAAAGAACATGAACTCTATGGCGAGGATATTCCGGTAATGGCATTTTATCATATTCCGCAGGATGAAAACGAAAAAGCATGGAAAG
>OMRN01000340.1 GCA_900313265.1 uncultured Lachnospiraceae bacterium
CCGAAACAGCTGGGTGAAATCCTGTTTGAAAAGATGCAGATTCCGGGCGGCAAAAAGACCAAAACCGGTTATTCCACATCTGCGGACGTTCTTGAAAAACTGGCACCCGACCATCCGATTGTGGCCCGTATTTTGGAATACCGCGCGTTAAGCAAGCTTAAATCCACATACGGAGACGGACTTCTGCCGCAGATAAAGGATGATGAACGCATTCATACCACATTCCAGCAGACGGTAACGGCTACGGGACGACTTTCCTCCACCGATCCGAACCTTCAGAATATTCCGATCCGGACCGAAGAGGGACGGCTCATCCGTAAGGTTTTTGTGCCGCTGGAAGACTGTATTTTTATGGATGCCGATTATTCCCAGATTGAGCTAAGACTTCTTGCCCATATGTCGGAAGATGCACAGTTAATCGAAGCATACAACAGCGGCGAGGACATTCATGCCATTACCGCATCCAAAGTTTTTCATGTTCCGATCGATGAAGTAAATTCGCTGCTCAGACGCCGTGCAAAAGCTGTAAATTTCGGAATTGTATACGGCATTTCCTCCTTCGGTTTAAGTCAGGATTTAAATCTTTCGAGGAAGGAAGCGGAGCAGTATATCGAGCAGTATTTTATCACCTATCCCGGTATTAAGGGCTTTCTTGACGGTGCCGTAAAAAGCGCAAAGGAAAACGGATATTCACTTACGTTATACGGCAGAAGAAGACCGATTCCGGAACTGAAATCCTCGAATTTCATGCAACGTTCCTTCGGGGAAAGAGTCGCCATGAATGCGCCGATTCAGGGAACGGCCGCGGATATTATGAAAATCGCCATGATTCATGTGCGTGACAGACTTTTTGAAGAAGGTTTAAAGAGCCGCATTCTGATTCAGGTTCACGATGAACTCCTGCTTGAAGTTCCTAAAGCCGAAGAAGAAAAAGCGAGGGAAATCTTAAAAAGCGAAATGGAAAAAGCCGCCGATCTTGCGGTCCGGCTGGAAGTTGATTTACATACCGGAGATACCTGGTATGATGCGAAATAAAGACATTACAGCAATGGGATAATTACAAATAATCAGACTGCTATTCAAGAAATAAAATGCAGTACAATTATATGATGTGAACGATACGGTACGATGGAAAAACGAAGTGAATTAAACGGAAAATTAATAGGAATTACGGGTGGTGTCGGAAGCGGCAAGTCAACGGTTTTGCAGTACTTAAAAGATGAGTACGGCTGTGAAATCCTGCTTGCGGACGATATCGGTGCCGAACTTCAAAAGAAGGGAAAAGAATGCTATGAACCGATGATTTCCCTTTTCGGAGAAGAAGTGGTTGGCGAGGATGGTGAATTAAAGCGGGCCGAAATCGCAGGGAAAGTTTTTGAAAACGAAACCTTAAGAAAAGAAATTAATGCCATTATTCATCCGGCTGTCAGAAGGGAAATCGAACGCATCCGTGATGCGGTTTTTGCGATGTTCCCCGCTCAGACGATTTTTGTCGAATCCGCGCTTTTTATCGAAGCCGGATACTTAGATATGCTTGATGAACTCTGGGTAGTTACTTCCGGTGAACAGATTCGCGAAAACCGGCTTACACTGTCAAGAGGATATTCGTCCGAGCGCATCCGGTCCGTCATGAATGCGCAGCTTGACGACGATGAATTTAAAAAACATGCGGATAAAGTGATTGTAAATAACGGCAGCAAAGAAGAATTATACCGTCAGACCGACCGCTTCATGGCCGAGCCTGTTTTCGGACTCGATATCGGCACGAGAAGCGTGGTCGGTACGGTCGGCTATTTAAAAGGCGGGTTCTTTTATGTGCTTGCCCAGGACGTGAAGGAACACGATACACGGGCGATGCTTGACGGGCAGATTCACGATATCGCAAGGGTTTCCGAAACGATACTTGAAGTGAAGAAGCATTTGGAAGCGCAGACGGGAATTTCCCTTCGCAAAGTTTGTATCGCCGCTGCTGGACGTGTGCTGAAAACCATCAAATCCCATGCGGATCTTTCGTTTGATTTCGATGTGGTAATTACGGGCGAGAATATCTACGAACTCGAAAGTCTGGCTTTGGAAAACGCCTATCATGATTTTGAAAAAAGCATCGGAGCGGACTTAACGGAAAAATACTATCTGGTCGGTCATACCGTTACCGGGCAGAAATTAAACAATAATCCAATCGGAAATTTAGAGAACCAGCGCGGTCATCTGATCGGAATGGACGTCATCGCGACGTTTCTTCCGGAGGATGTAGTTGAAGGGCTATATAAAGCCGTGGAACTGTCGGGACTTACCGTTTCGAATCTGACCCTCGAGCCGATTGCGGCATCCATGGTTGCCATTCCGGAAAAATTCCGGATGTTAAATATTGCGCTTGTCGATGTCGGTGCCGGCACCAGTGATATCAGCATTACCGACGAGGGAAGCATTAAAGCCTACGGCATGATTCCGCATGCCGGAGATGCTTTGACCGAACTTATTGCAAAACACTGTCTGGTTGATTTTGTAACGGCGGAAGATATTAAGAAAAGCATATCCGTCCTTGAAGAAGTAACCTATGAAGATATCATGGGAATCGTGCAAACCATTAGCCGCAAAGAAGTGTTATCTCTTCTGAACCCCATGATTCATCAGATTACCAAAGAAGTCGCAGACATGATTATTGCTCTGAACGGCGGAAAGAGCGTCAGCGCGATTTTTGTTGTCGGCGGAGGCGGTCTCGTGGAAGGCTATACGGAGGCTTTGGCCGAATATATGAATATTTCGGTCAGTCGCGTGGCCTTAAGGGGCGAAGAAGTTCTTTCGCGGTTCATTTTTGACAACGAGAAAATGAAGCACGATTCTCTTATGGTGACGCCGCTCGGAATCTGTTTAAATTATTACGAGCAGAACAATAACTTTATTTACGTGACCATTAACGGAGAGCGCTCGAAGCTTTATAACAACGGAAATCTGCGTGTGGCGGATGCGTTAATGCAGATGAATGTGCAAAGTGACAGGATTTTCCCGAAACGTGGGAAAGCACTACGGTTTACCGTTAACGGACAGATTCGTGTACGCAAAGGCGAATACGGCGATGCGGCTATTGTCAGCGTTAACGGAAACGATGCGAGCGTTCACAGCCTGATTCGGAAAAACGATATCGTGGAGATTATCTATTCAACGACCGGAAAAGATGCGAAATGCCGTATTTCGGAACTTGCGGAGTATAAAAAAATTGCAGACGGGCCGGTTTTGATTACGGTAAACAAGCATCCGGAAACGCCCGCTTATGAGATTATGAATTCGGACATTATTTCGCTCGAAAGTCTCACCGGCGAGAATGCCGAAAATTACGAGGAATACGATGCCGATTATACGGAGCCGACTTATGACGAACTGCCCGAAGGATACGAAGAAAACGAATTCGTGGATGTATCCGAATTTGAAAATCTGCCTTCGGATGACGAAGACGAACTGCCGGTAAAATCCGAACCGATTTACGAACGCAAGAAAGATCTGGTTTCCGGTGTGAAGAACTGTACGGTAACCGTCAACGGACGCGGAATCACACTTTCCGGCAAGAAGAGTTATATTTTCGTGGATATTTTTGATTATATCGATTTTGATTTAAAGAATCCGAAAGGCAGAAAAATCGTTACAAAGGTCAACGGTGTTTCGGTTGCGAATTACATGCAGGAAATCGAAGAAGGCGCCGTCATTGATGTACACTGGGAAAACTGAAACAAAATAACGGCAGTTTAAAGAAAACCGGATTTCAACTGAAAAAAAGATGGGAATTATACATGAGATTAGTAAGCCTGGCAAGCGGAAGCAGCGGAAACTGCATATATGTGGGAAATGACGATACGCATCTTTTGGTGGATGTGGGTTTAAGCGGAAAAAAGACCGAAGCGGGATTAAATCAGATTGATTTAACGCTTTCGGACATTGACGGTATTTTGATTACGCATGAACACATCGACCATATCGGAGGACTCGGCGTAATCGCAAGAAAGTACGGCATTCCGATTTATGCGTCGCGTGGGACGTTTGAAGGAATCCGCAATACCAAATCCGTCGGAGAGATGGATCCCTCTCTTTTCCGGCCGGTGGAAGCGGAACTGCCTTTTTTAATCGGCAATCTCGAAGTCGATCCGCTTTCGATTAAACACGATGCAAGGGAACCGGTTGCCTACCGTTTCTACGAAAACGAGAAAAAAGCCGCGATTGTCACGGACCTCGGATGTTACGACCAGCATATTGTGGATGCGCTTCAGGGTTTTGATATTTTATTTCTGGAAGCCAATCATGATATTCACATGCTTCAGGTCGGCAGATATCCGTATCTGTTAAAGCAGCGAATTCTCGGTGATAAAGGGCATTTGTCCAACGAATCCTGCGGCAAATTATTATCAAGGCTTCTGCATGATAATATCCGGTATATTCAGTTAGGACACTTAAGCCACGAAAACAACATGCCGGAACTGGCATACGAAACCGTTAAACTCGAAGTGACATTTTCGGAAAATCCGTATGACGGCAACGATTTTCCGATATATGTGGCGAAAAGGGATGAAGTATCGAGAATCCTAGAGTGCTGAAACGAAAAACGAAATAAACGGAGAAATCAAAAATAATGGCAGATTATACTTTACTCGGCAGCCCCGAAAATATCCTGTATTGCAAAAAAAATGCAATAAAGCTTCTGGACTTCGGCAGAAATTTTCCGTCTTCGGAAGGCGGTTCCTATTATCTTGGAGGCGACGGAAATCCTTTAAAAGACCGGCCGCGAGAGACCTGGATTACCGCCAGAATGCTTCATGTATACAGCATCGGAAGCATGGCCGGTATCGAAGGATGTAAGTGCCTTGCCGAAAAAGCTTTTCAGGGACTGCGCAGCGAATTATGCGACAGGGAAAACGGCGGATGGGTTGCGGGAATAAATGCGGACGGAAGCATTCTTCCCGGAAAACAGTGCTATGCCCACGCCTTTGTGATTTTATCCGGGTGTTCGGCTTATCTGGCCGGAATAGACGGTGCTGATGAGTTTGTAGAAGAAGCGTTAAAAGTCTATGACCGGTTCTTTTGGGATGAGAAAAACGGCATGTCCTGTGATTTATGGGACACAACCTTTAAAGTCTTAGATGAATACCGCGGATTAAATGCGAATATGCATACCGTGGAAGCATTTTTGGCTGCATATGATGTACTTGGCAGAAAAGAATACCTTATGCGGGCGGGCAGAATTATCGAGCATACGCTTAGCTGGGCGGAAGAGTTTTCCGATTACCGTCTGCCGGAGCATTATTCCAAAGACTGGGAACCGCTTCCCGACTTAAACAAAGAGAAACCGGACGATCCGTTCAAACCTTACGGAGCGACTCCCGGACACGGCATGGAATGGGCAAGACTGATAACCCAGTTTGCGCTTTCCATGTGGGGATACGAAGAAAAG
>OMRN01000341.1 GCA_900313265.1 uncultured Lachnospiraceae bacterium
ATAAAGATGAGTGAAACAAAAAGTAAGAAATTTTTGTCTTTATCGGTTGGATTTTTAATCGGTTTTCTGATTGCCGGTGCCATTGAATGGATTTTATTCCGGTACGGGATTCATCTTATTTTTATCCTGAGGCCGTATTTTAAGGATATTCTGATTCTGACCGGATTTGTCGGCCTTGTCGGAATGATTTTTGTCATCAAATTTATAAATGACCGATTTTTTTAATCTGCTTTTCACATTTCCCCTTATATATGCTATTACAAATCCCCCGGACACTGTTTCGGGGGATTTGTATTGCAGGGTATGACCTTTTTTGACCCTGTCATCAGAATATGATATTATACAAAGTGGATTTTAATGTGCTATAAGGGGAAAAAATGAAACTGAAAAAAGGAAAAAAAATAAGCAGTATTGTTCTTGCATTTGCCGGATGTCTCGTGCTTTTTCTGGCGGTGGGATTTGTCCAGTTTTTTACCGTTCGGGTGGCAATGGCTGTCGAGCAGGACTATCGTTTTGAACAGTCCGTAGCGGATTTGCGTTATATCTTAAGCAGAATAAATGATCCGTACAGCGAAGAGGGCGTGGACGGGCAGATCTGGGCATCCACCCGTATAGCCGCACGTGCGCTTGCCGATGAGAATGCCCGTATCTGGAACGGAAAAACGGGAACATTTAAAGACGGTTATATTTTAAAAATAACCGATGAGGGAGTGGAGTATCCGGAAGATTTTCCTTATATCGAAACAGCGCCGCTAACACGCCGGGATTTTGAAGAAGCGGATCGAATCCGGCATGAGAGTAAAGGACTTTACGAGACGGTTCTGTATAGCGACCGGGATGGAAAAGATGTGCTGTTTTACAGGTATCCCATCAGGGGGGATTACTATTATCTGACATTTGAATCTTTCGAAAACTTCGGAGGAAGTGATACTCGTCTTGAGGAGGCGAACAGGACGATTGAATTTGTCGAGCAGGCCTATGATATTCAGGTCGGTCTCCTCGATATGGAAGATATGAGTGTTTCGGAGTGGCCGTTTGAAGACCCGAAGGACAGTCCGGAAAAACTCGAGATTTCCATGGAGGTCGGGAACAACCGGCTTGTTCGCACCACGCAGGGGTGGAAATGGTGTCAGATGGCGGAAATAAATAATCTGTACTGTGCGGTTATTTTTACCGACATTATTACCGTAAAAAACGGTTTCAGAATCCTCCCGGTAATTCTACTTTACGCACTTTTTCTGACCGTCTTCATTGTCTGGGGATTTGCGCTCTATCGTTATGCGGGTACGACGAGTTTTACTCCGGCAAAAAGGGAATATTATTCCCCGTCAAAGGTGAAGGTGAGGGTAATCGGATACGGTATTCTAACGGTTTTTCTGTTCTTTTTTGCCACCCTGTATATTGATGCTTTGGGAAATCTGTTCCGGGTTAATATGGAATGCAGCGAAACGTTGTCAAAACTTTTTTCCCAGGTGGATCAAAATGAGGCCATTAAAAATGCCAACAGGGAATTATATGATTCCTGTCTCTTTTCCAATCTGGAATTTACATCCGATCTGCTGGAGGAGTATCCCAAACTTCAAACACGGGAATTTCTTGAAGATGCAGGCCGTCATCTTCAGGCGGATTTTCTGGTTATCTATGATTCGAAAGGAAAGGAGCTTCTTTCGGATTCCGATTATCTGGGACTTTCCTTAGAAGATGCCGAGGGGGAAGAGAGGAGACTTCAAAGTCTGTTAAACGGAGTATCATCCGTTTTCCGTGAAGCAATTTACGATGAACGAATCGGAAGTGCACCGGAATCCTTCGGTGTACCGATGAGCCTTAATGATACCGGAGCTTACGGGGCTTTGGTTGCCTATATGAATCCCGGACTGCGTGAAAATCTTGGGAACATCAGCTCCAATACGCTGGTAGAGATAGCCGCATCCAATACAAGACTGTTATTCAGTGTTGACCAGGAGAGCCTTAAAGTAATCGATTCCACGAATAAGGATTTAATCGGCCGAAACGTAACGGAACTCGGCATGTCAAATAAGTCCGTTAAGGATCATTTTATGGGATTCTTTATGCTCAACGATGCTCATTATTATGGGATTTCCAATTCTCACGGAGGTATCCTGTATTATATTGCCGGAAATCAGAATGATGTCCTGGCAGATATGTTTCCTACGGCATTTATCGCCACAATTGTATATTTGATTTTCTTTATTGTGATTGCGAGAATGCTTCTTTCCGATTACCGGGAGGAAAATATTCAGTGGATGATCAGTGAGAAAATTGCGGATGATGATATGATAACGACATCGGACGGCATGAAGAAACACTCGGTGGATGTATCTCAAAGATGGATTCTGCTTCGAAAACTCCGGGGGAAAAAGAGCCCGGAAGATGTTGCCCTGATTGTGGGAGAAGCCATTGTACTTACCATTCTTATCGCAGGTGCGGTGTGGTATCTGGTTGCCGCGGCAGAAAAAAACAGTGCAACGAATCTTATTTCCTACTGTATTCACGGTGACTGGGAGAAAGGATTTAATCTCTTTGCGCTGACAAAGATTCTGCTTCTTCTCGGAATCGTTTTATTCGGTATTTTCCTCTCGGAAGTAATCAATTTTGCTGTCAGCAGAATGATGGATACGAAGGCAGAGACCATCGGACGTCTGATGATGAATATCATCCGGTATGCACTGATTATTCTTTTTATCTATTATTCGCTTGATTATCTGGGATTCGATACCCGTACGGTTTTAGCATCCATCGGCCTTTTGGGCTTAGCCATCTCAATCGGGGCAAAGGATTTAGTTACCGATGTAATTGCCGGTCTGTCCATTGTTTTCGAAGGGGAATACCAGGTAGGAGATATCGTGGAAATCGGAGGATTCCGCGGCAAGGTAATCGAAATCGGCGTCCGTTCGACCAAACTCGAAGGACGGGGCGGAAATATCAAAATTATTTCAAACCGGGATGTGAAGAATGTCCTGAATATGACACGGCTCAATTCCTGGTGTACCGTGGAACTGAAAATCAGCAGCGAGGAACCGCTCGAAGAGATGGAAGAGGTATTTAATGCTAAACTGCCGGAAATCGGAAAACAGATGCCGCAGATTATCAGCGGTCCGGTTTATAAAGGAGTGGTTGCTTTTGACGGAAGAAGCAGAACCGTTTCCATCATCGCGGAATGCCGGGAGAGCGATTATCACCGGGTAGAGCGCGAGCTGATGCGGTCGCTGAATGTTTTGTGTGTGGAGAATGATATCAAACTGCAGTAAGTTAAAAGAAATAAGTCTGTTTAAAGAGGTTTTAACGATGAGTAAAACGATTCAAAAAAATTTAAAGAGGTTTTTATGTGTTACACTCGGAGCGGTAATGATTTTTTCTTTTACCTCCTGCAGTAAACTGGGAGGAAGTACCGGTAATGTTTCCGGAATCGTTGTAGATGCAGCGGATGCCGAAGGGTCCAAGGATGCGGTATTCCGTCGTACGACGCCGGTTGAACTGCCGTTTAATGCCGACAAAATTCTGACCCGGAACGGAAAGATTGTATTTTTCTCGGATTCATACGGGAGTCCGGAGTACGGGATGGATGACTGGTACTGGGATGATATGGGCTATTACGAAACCGAAGAAATCATAGAAGAGGATACATCATCGGAGGAGTTTACCGAAGAGGCCGGCGAGGGAGAAAGCGAAACACAGGGAGAAAATATCGAAGAGGAAATCCCGGAAGATACGGCAGACAAAACATCACAGGGAGATTTGGAGGAAAGCGAATTTACGGAAGGTGAAATCGCTGAAGGAGATTTTTCCGAAGAGGATTTCTTTGAAGATGAACCTTTCGAAGAACCGGATTCGTTGCTGTCCTTCGGATGGATAACGGCGGATTCGGACGGAACGCTGGGAAAGGACGTTATATATCAGGAGAATTATCCCGCAACAAAGAGCAGAATGATCGAATGCGAGAATTTAAACAGCCAGGGAAACCTGGTTGTCGGAATCAGCGAGTTTGATTATGAAAAAGAGAAATATGCACGTATGCTTCTTGAAATTACCCTTGAAGGAGAGAAGGTTTCGGAAACGCCGATTGTTTTTCCGGCGACGGTCAACGAAATTTACCGGATGTTTATTACCGACAGCGGAGTGATTGCCGCGACAACGGATGACGGGCTTTATCTTTTTGATGAGGACGCAAATCAGACCGGTCGCGTGGATATAAAAAAGAACTGGGAAGTGCTCAACATCCTTTCGAACGCGAAAAACGAAATCTATCTGGTTTATTATAACGAGAATTATACGATGAATCTGTGCAAGATTCTGCCGGAGTCACAGTCTGTAGGGGAAAGCATCGACGCAAACGGAAGTTTCGGAATCGGATATAAGTATATAAGTTCAACGCAGCACGATTTCTACTGCCAGGATTCGGCCGGTATTTATACGGCGGATATCGATGATGACGAAATCGAATATAATATCATTTTTAACTTCCTCGATTCCGATGTTATGGATTATGACTTACAATCGTTTGCCTGCCTCGACGATGAGACGGTAATATTAGCGGACAGAGGGGAAGGAGAACTTAACGGGATCTATAAAAAAGTTCCTCCTGCGGAAATAAAAGACAAGAAAATCATTACACTCGGAAGTGTGTATTCCGTCAGCTATGATATTCGTCAGAGAATTCTCGAATATAACAAAACAAGTGAAGACTACCGTATCCGTATGGTGGATTATGAAAAATTCTATTCGGAAGATGATCCGCTTGCTCCGGAAAGACAGTTCCAGAATGATATCTTATCAAGCGCCGGACCGGACATTATCGTGACCAGCTATATGGTGAACCCGGGAATCTATATTTCCAAGGGCGTTTTTGCGGATATTTACCCGCTTATGGAGAAAAGCGGAATAAACAAAGAGGATTATCTTTCCAATATTCTCGAAGCCGGTTCCAGGGACGGACATCTTTATGTGCTTATGCCCGGTTTTTCCGTTGAGTATGTGGCTTTAAAGAAATCGATTCTCGGAGACCGGCCGGGTATTTCCATGAAGGAAATGATTGAACTGGAAAAACAGTATGACTGCGTGGGCGGGGGATTCTCGCAAACAACAAGACAAATGGCACTCGAAAAGATGTTATATTATACGGCGGACAGTTTCTATGACGTCGGAGCCGGGGAGTGTAATTTCGATTCCGAAGAATTTATTGAGGCTTTGGAGTGGGCAAAGAATTATCCGGAAGAATTAGAGAGTGATGATGATTATTTATCTTCCGTAAGAGCAGAGGAAGCTGCTTTTCATAAGAACGAATGTCTGATGTCGGAAGGCATGCTGTATGATTTCCGCCGCGTGAACGAACTTCAGGATATCACTTTCGGAGAGGACGTGGCATTTATCGGATTCCCGGGTTCCACCAATCCTTCCTCGGGTGCTATTGTGGCGGATTTGGGATTTGCGATTTCCGCACTGGGAGATAATCAGGAGGCAGCCTTTGATTTTATCAAATATTATCTGTCGGAGGATTATCAGATGCCGGATGATAAAATGTCTTCCACCTATCAGATTCCGATACTGAAAAAGGCTCTGGAAGAAAAATTCCGGATTGAATCCGAGGATCCGTTCTACTATAATGAGCGGACCGGAAAGAAGGAATATCATAAAGAAACGGGATATTCCTATGCAAGAGGAAAAGAAATCGAAGTGGAAACGCTTTCGGATAAAGATATTGAAATGATCCGGAATTTTATCGAAAGCACCACGAACTTTACCAATTACGACCGGCAGATTTTCGATATCGTAAAAGAGGAGGCGGCGCCGTTCTTTGCCGGACAGAAAACGGCGGAAGATGCTGCCAGAATCATACAGAGCCGTGCCAGAATATATGTGCTTGAGAGTCTGTAAACATTCATGGAAAGACAGAAAAGAAAAATATTATTCCGGATAAATAGTACAGAATACAAAAGGAACGAATAATTGTCATGAAGAAAGAAAAGAAGAAAGAATTATTCAGAAGGATATCACTTATTCTGACACTGCTGATTCTTGTAACATCAATTGCGTGTGTCAAAACGGAAAATCCGTCCTCTGAGATACCGTTCGACCGGATTACTTCATCCGAAAGCGTTTCCGGAGAAACTCTTACGTCAGAAGATATTACGGTACCGGAAGAAAGCGAAAAAGCCGAAAAGAACGGTGAGATTTTTATTCTTTATACAAGCGATGTACACTGCGGCATTGATCAGAGATTCGGATATGCCATGCTCGAAGCGGTCAGGGAATCCCTTGAACAGAAAGGATATACGACGCTTTTGGTGGATGACGGGGATGCCGTTCAGGGCGAAAACATCGGAACGCTAAGCAAAGGGGAAGCCATTATCCGTTTAATGAACGGTTTAAAATATGATGTGGCGATTCCGGGAAATCATGAATTCGATTACGGCATGGATCAGTTTTTCAAACTGACCGAAATGGCGGATTTTCCGTATATCAGCTGTAACTTCAACAAGGAAGGGGAACTGATTTTTGACCCTTATATCATCAAAGAGATAAACGGAACAAAGATTGCTTTTGTCGGAGTTACCACACCGAAAACGTTAAATTCATCCACTCCGAAATATTTTCAGGATGAAAACGGCAATTTTATCTACGGCTTTATGCAGGATGATGACGGAAGTCTTTTATATGAAACGCTGCAGAATGCTGTGGATTCGGCCCGCAGCGAAGGAGCGGACCTGGTTTATGTCATGGCACATACCGGAAATGATGTGAATGATTCTCCGTGGACCTGTGAGGATATTATCTCGCATACTTCCGGAATTGACGTGTATTTGGACGGTCACAGCCACGATACCGAGCAGGAAGTAATTCTGAATAAAGACGGAGAGCCGGTTCCCCGTTCCGGAGTAGGAACGAAGATGGATGCCATCGGATTCAGTCACATTTCCGCTGACGGAGAAATACTCAAGACGGATATTTTAGCATGGCCGAGCGAGGAAGCTTTGGATGATTTTCTGATTCTGGATAATATTGTCAGCGAAATGGTTGACGAAGAAAAAAATGAAATGAATCAGAAACTGGGTATGGTTTTTGCGAAAACGGAAGAGGATCTTCGTGTGGATGATCCGGTTTTGGTGGATGACGAAGGCATACCGGTTCAGATTGTTCGCCGTATGGAAACCAATATGGGTGATTTATGTACGGATGCATACCGCGCCGAGTCCGAAGCGGACATCGCAATTTTAAATGCCGGTGCCATTCGGGCGAACATCGATAAGGGAGACATCACGTATAATGATATTTTATCCGTTGTTCCTTTCTGTGATGATGTGTGCGTTGCGGAAGTTACCGGGCAGCAGATTCTCGATGCTCTCGAATGGGGAGCCAGTACCTGTCCGGACAGAAACGGCGGTTTTCTGCAGGTTTCGGGCTTGAGTTATACCATTGATGTCAATGTCAAAAGCAGCTGTGTCAGTGACGATAACTCCATGTTTGTAAAAGTTGCCGGACAAAGAAGGGTAAAGGATGTCTTTGTCGGAGAGGATAAGCTCGATCCGAAGAAGACCTATACGGTGGCATCCAACAATTATCTTCTGATGGAAAACGGAGTCGGATACACCATGTTTGACGGGGCGAATATTATAAAGACAAAAGTAAAAACGGAGAATCAGTGCCTGATTGATTATATTACGGACGATTTAGGGGGCGTTGTGGGCTCGGAATATGCCGATCCGTACGGTCAGGGACGGATTACGATTATCCAGTAACAACAAAACGGGTAATTTTTTCATGGTTATCCGGATGCTTATATGGTAAAATATACACATGGTTTTTATTCAGCTTACCGAATTCGGGAATGAAGACCGGAACAAAAGAAACATACAGTTTAAAAAACTATATCAAATCATATTTCGTAAAACGAAAGGGGAAAACAATGGACGGAAACAACGGATTTGACAACAACTATTCACAGACAAACGGCGGATTCGACGATTCGGCAACCCAGAGTTACACACAGCCGGATTACTCACAACCGGGCAATACGCAGTCTTCGGGCTTTGCATCACAGGATTATTCATCCGGAGCCGGCTACGGATATACGGATCAAAGCACGGGTGGTTATCAGAATACACCGTATTATTCCTATCAGGATACAGCTCCGCAGGGAAACGGGAAAAATGTATGTGGAAAATTATCGTTTATTTTCGGTATTGTTTCCATGTGTGTTTCCTGTTGCGGCGGCGGACTTCCCTTTGCGATTGCGGCTTTAATTCTCGGCAATATCGGTAAAGATTCCGAATTAAATGCCGATAAGGCGGCAAAGGGACGCACTTTCGGTATTATCGGAATCGTTCTTAACGTTATCTTTATTATTGTCTGGACAGTTGTCCGTGTTGTGTTGACACTCAATGATTACAATTATTAATTTATAATAAACAGCAGGAGGAATCAAAATGAAAAAGAAAACAGTGATGATTATTTCTTTGGCACTTGCATCGGCGCTGGTATTTGCCGGATGCAATAATACGCCGACGACTTCGGAAGTACCTTCCGAACCCGTAATTACTTCGGAGCCTGCAGCATCTTCGGAGCCTGAAAGCGCGGTTCCCAGCATTGAAAGTGTATCCGAGGAAGAGATTCCACTGCTTGGCGGATGGACTGCTTATGACGGAAACACAGCGGAATTATCGGATGAGGAAAAAGAAATATACGACGAAGCAACAGCGGATATTGATAATCTGAATTTCGAGCCGATTCGTGTTGTGGCCACACAGCTTGTGTCGGGATTAAACCGTGCCTATCTTGTATACGGAAACTATTCGGATTCCAATTCCCTGCCGGTCTATGCCATTGCGGTTGTTTATTCCGACCTAAATAATGTAAATACCCTGACAACCCTTGCTTTTATCGATCCGACGGATCTTCACTTAACCGAAGCCACCGGAGAGAAACTGATGGGAGGCTGGGAAGGATTCACGAGCGGAAAAGCATTGATGCTTCCGGCGGAAGATGTTCAGAGTTCCTTTGACAATGTGACAAAGGACGCAGGTGTTACCTTAAATCCGCTGGCACTTCTCAATACCCAGGTAGTGGCCGGAATGAATTATCTGGTTCTTTCCGCGGATAAGGACGGAAATCTTTATTTAACCAAGTGGAACTCTTTTAACGGAGAAGACAAGATGCTCGAAAACGGCCCCATGGATATGGAGTATTATACCACGAAATAACGGGGGATTATAATGCTGGTTTTTAAATGCAAAAACTGTGGCGGAGAGTTTGAGGTTAACACACACGGTGAACTTCTCTGCCCGTTCTGCCACAGTAAACAGTATTTCACCAATGAACAGTTAACCGGGTATGATGAATTCAGGGACAGCCTGTTAAAATACTTACGGTCTTTAAATGATGCCATTGCCGAAGAAGGGGATATCTTAAATTACTGGAATTATTTGAGTACCCGGTCGTTTACGCATAAAGATACGGGCGGGCAGATTGAGGTATTGTACACGTTTCAGACAACGGTCGACGGTGTGGAAGTATATATAAACAGGGAACATGTCATTTATCATTTTTCCGCAGCGGATGCGTTTAAAGCGGAAGCTATGATTCGCAATGCCGATTCATTAAGTTATCCTTCGGCGGATATTAAGAATTTAAGGCAGTATCTGCCGGCACTGAATGCCCGTTATGAACTTTCGGATTCGTCGGTTTTAGTATCCGTTGCAAAAGCGGAGAATGTTTATCCGCTTTTTGTTTTCTCGAATCTTCATCCGAAACATGTGGCATGGATGATATCCCGCATGGAGAATCTTTGCTGTTTATTCGAGTTTAACGGCATTGATTTTAAACACATGGACGAGAAGAATCTCTTTATCAATCCGAAAACACATGAAGCATTTATTCTCGGCGGCTGGTGGGATATTCAAAGAAGCGGCGGCAGGACTTGTTTAAAAGAATTAAGAAAAACCGCGGAGAGAATTACAGGCAGCAGACTGCCTGAAGGACCGGACATGTACCGGGACTTTCTTCGTTCCGAACCGAAAGCGGATGCCTACGAAGACTTTGCATACTGGGATGAAGTTATTATGAAAGGATTCGGCGGGCATAATTTTACCAAATTCGATACGGAGTAACGATACCGGCGGATATGATTTTTCAATGAGCCGGATAAAGAAGCGATAATGATAAGGGAAGGAGATTTCAGTAATGGGTGGTGGCAGTTACAAAGCGTCCGACTGGACCAAATTAAAAACAAGCAGGAAGATTGATTCGTCTTCGGTAGATCAGATTTTCAAATCCAGAAAAATGGACGATAAGTTTAATCCGAAGTTTATTCAGGTAAGAGAAGCCAGGGATTCCGAGGAACATCCGAATTCAACGCCGATTGCCATCGGTGTGGATGTAACGGGATCGATGGGATATCTTTCAAGCGAAATCATCAAGAATTCTTTAAACGAGTTAATGAAGAAACTCTATTCCACGAAACTGGTGGAAGATCCCCAGTTAATGTTTGCCGCAATCGGCGATACGACGGATGAGGCTCCTTTGCAGGTAACGCAGTTTGAGTCGGACATCCGTATTGCGGAGCAGTTAATGGAATTATGGATTGAGGGAGCCGGCGGAGACTCTCCCGAAGACTACCAGCTTCTCTGGTATTTTCTGGCAAAACATACCGATATCGACTGCTTTAACAAACGCGGAAAGAAAGGATTCTGTTTTACCATCGGGGATGCCGCTTTCCATGACAGCGTTACCGGGGGAAATATAAAGGCTATTTTTAATGACGATGCAAAATTATACCGTACGTCGGAACTTGCAAAGATGGCATCCGAGAAGTATGAGCTTTTCCATATTGATTTAAATGCCGGAAAGATGAGCGCATCGAAGTATATTCCGGGACGGGTAATCTCCGTTTCTCCTTCGGAGGTTAAATATCTTCCCGAGATTATCATTGCGGCAATCCAGCTAATCAGCGGAAAAACCAACGATGATATTTTAAACGGACTGGATTTCAGCGCAAAACAGGTTGTCAGCAGGGCCGTCAGCACACTGAATGTCGGCGGAAGCATTAAACTGTAAATTTGAAAGGAAATCAAGTTATCGTAGCGGAATATGATTATTGCGGTAATCGGTAAAAATTTCGGAGATGAAGGAAAGGGACTCGCTGTGGATTATTTCTGCGGCCGAGTCCCTCATTGTCTTACAGTGAAACATAACGGCGGTGCACAGGCAGGGCATACGGTTTCGTACGAGGATAAACGTTTTGTCTTTCATCAGCTTTCTTCCGGATCGTTTCGCGGTGCGGATACTTTTTATGTATCCACCTATTCTCCGGATTTATTCAAACTGGGAGAGGAGTATCGCGATTTTCGGGCGTGTGCCGGGTTTGTGCCGAAACTTTACTGCAGTGTGGATGCACCGCTTATTACGATTGACGATGTCCTTCATAACATGCTTTTGGAAAGTCTGCGCGGGGAAAACCGGCATGGAAGCTGCGGGATGGGGATTAATGAAGGACATCTTCGCTGTCAGGACGGTTTCGGAATCACGTTCGGGGAAATCAGCGGTGGAACGGCGGAGGGTTTAAACGCGCGTATGCTTGAAATCAGGGAAAACTACGGGATGAAAAGATGCGAAGAGATTCTGTCGGGGACTGGAAATACAGATGGAAAAGCTTACGGGGGAAAAGAAGCCGGATTCACCGAATACCGGGAAATGCTAAACTCGAAGGATGTTATCCGGAATGCAGCAGAGGAGATGATGAGAAATGCCGAATTCGTGCTTCCGGTGGAAGAGGAAGAAGCATTTTTATGCAGTGCGGAGAATATTGTTTTTGAGACCGGACAGGGACTTTTGCTCGACTCGGACAATACACGTTTTGCACCGCATGTGACGGCATCG
Organism: uncultured Lachnospiraceae bacterium; assembly: GCA_900313265.1. Classification (GTDB taxonomy): domain Bacteria; phylum Bacillota; class Clostridia; order Lachnospirales; family Lachnospiraceae; genus UBA3766. Next base: position 11,890 of record OMRN01000341.1, read on the forward strand.
AAAACGGGACTTTGCAACATCGTAAATATTTTAAGTAAAGCAGGTCTCACTTTATCCGAAGTATGCTATGTTTCAAGAACCTATGTTACCAGACACGGAGCCGGAGAACTGCCGTATGAGACAAAGCGGTCTGCAATCGGAGAGATAGCGGAGGATCAGACGAATCTTCCGAATCCGTGGCAGGGAGCCATCCGCTATGCGACTCACGGGACGGTGGAGGAATTCACTAATCCGGTTAAAGAAGATATTACCCGTTACATCCGGCAAAACAATTACGGGACGGATTATAACGGGGATGAACCGGTGGTATCATTGTTTTTGACACATTTAAACGAAACCGGCGGCCGGATTGTTTTTGCGGATAACCGGGCAAAACCGGAGGAATTTATGAAACTGCCGGAAATAGGGAGCATTTTTGACAGAATATATCTTTCCTGCAGTGTTTACGGGGATGAGTGCCGGGTTCTCTCTGCTCGATTTTAATTGCAAGAACCCATGAAAATGATGTAAAATAATAGGATAAGAACAACTCA
>OMRN01000342.1 GCA_900313265.1 uncultured Lachnospiraceae bacterium
TGGTGCAGTATTGAAAATATTTTTCTGGCTGCGACGGCAGAAGGATACGGATGTAATCTTCGGATTCCGCTCGGGAATGAGGGAGAGCATGCTAAAGAAGTGCTGCAGTTCCCCGAGGAATATTATATGCCGTGTTTTATCGGCATCGGAAAGCCAAAGGAAAATGCATCGGTTCCGAAGCAAAAAGAAATCGATGTAAAAGACAGAATTCATTGGAATAAATACTAAGGCGATGGAGATTTTGGAGATGACGATTACTTTTGACGAAGCAACGAAACAGGATATTCCGGAACTGATCCGGCTCAGAATCGCATATATGGCGGATGATTTCGGGAGTGTTTCCGAAGAAGAAAGATCCGGAATGGAAAAACAGCTGCCGGACTATTTTGAGCGAAAACTGGGAAGCGAACTCATTGCATTTGTTGCCAAAGACGAAGGCAGGGTTGTGTCTGTTGCATACCTTCACATCATTGAAATGCCTGCGAACTCCATACTGCTAAACGGATTATACGGAGAGGTTTTAAACGTATATACCGAGCCTGCGTACAGGGGGAAAGGGTTGTGCACGAAATTGATGAATACCCTGATTGAGTACGGAAAAAACAAAGGACTTGGCAGAATTGATCTTTCCGCAACGAAGGAAGGCTATCCGCTTTATACCAAACTCGGTTTTAAAGATAAAGAGCATCGGTACACGGACATGAGATTGAAGCTACGTTGAAAAAAGGAATCGGACAGTGGGAAAGAACAGGTTAAATGGAAGATAAGAAACGGTATGTTAGTATTGCATTACTGCAGTTACTGCCGGAAGCGGATTTGGAAGGACAACTGAAAAAAGGAAAAGAAGCCTGCATAAAAGCAAAAGCGATGGGGGCCGATATCGCCTTGTTTCCGGAAATGTGGAGTGACGGGTATGCTTTGCCACAGGACCGCCCGGAACTTGAAGCGTTAGCAATCGATGCAGACAGTGATTTTATTTGTGCTTTTGAAAAACTGGCTGCAGAATTACAGATGGCTGTCGGAATAACGTTTCTTGAAAAGCACGAACCGAAGCCGCTCAATTCATTGATTTTGTTTGACAGAAACGGCAATAAGCAGATTCATTACTCGAAAGTTCATACCTGTGATTTTGCAGACGAAAAAGTGTTATCGTCCGGTGATGATTTTTATGTAGCTGAACTGGATATCGGAAAAGACGTAATTAAGGTTGGTGCCATGATTTGCTTTGACCGGGAGTTCCCGGAAAGCGCAAGGATACTAATGCTGAAGGGCGCGGAAATCATTCTGGCACCGAATGCCTGTCCCATGGAAATCAACAGACTCTCGGCACTTCGAACCAGAGCCTATGAAAATATGCTGGCAGTAGCTACCTGCAATTATCCGAAAGGACAGCCGGACTGCAACGGGCATTCCACGGTTTTTGACGGCGTTGCATGGCTTCGGGACGAACCAGGTGTACGGGATATGTGCATACTTGAAGCACCGGAAGAGGAAGGAATTTATCTTGCGGAAATCAACCTGGAATTGCTCAGGGATTACCGCAGGAATGAAGTGATGGGTAATAAGTATCGTCATCCGGATAAGTATGATGCTCTGTTAAAAAAGTAGATGCATCTTGATGGGAAACTGCTGTATAAAAGCGTTATATCAGTAAACATGATGTTGAAGCAGATAAATAGAAACATATACGAGGAGTGAATGAATGAAACTTGTTAATCTGAAATGCCCGAATTGTGACGGGAAACTTACAAAAACGGAAGATTCTCTGCAGTGTGAATCCTGCGGTGCGGTATTTGCGATTGATTATGATGAGTCGGATGTTGAAATCGAACGACTCCGTATGGAGGCTTCGAAGCAGAAAAATTCAACTGCCGGCACGGACAACGCAGGGAAAAACTCAAAAGCATCAAGCACGATACTTCTGCTTGTCGTATTGATTGTATTTGCCGTTATTCCCTTGTGTTTTGCCGGAATCATGTTATTTCAGACAAAAATGATGCACGGACTCATTTCCTCGGTTGCCGAAGATTCGGAAGAGGAAGAGATAGTAGTTGATAATTATCAGGTTACACCGGCTGATGTAAGCGGAATGCTGGATGAATTCAAAGAGTCCGGAAAAAATGTACAGATGAATATTGAAGAATGTGCTTACTGGGATGGGAGCAGTTCGGTAAAATTCTATGACAAAACGGATGCCGAGTTTCAGTCGGCCTATCTGATTACGGATATTCCAAACGAAAATATCAGGAAGACGAACAGGCTGGTTATTATCTACAAGGTGACATGGAATAACGAAAATCTCGGGGACCAAATCTGCTATGATGCGGTTTACTTTGAAGGATTGAAAGTAAATCCGAACGGTGGTGTAATCAGTGATTTCGACGGACAAACGATTAACCGGAGCGATGCGGCATGGGGATGGTCCATGGCATACAGCTATGAAGATTTAAATCAATGCTATCGGGAGAACGTAACCGCTCTTGGAGGAAAAGTGGAAGAACTTACGGAATGATTTAAAATTCATTTCGATTCGTTCTTTCCGCCTTCCGGATAACTTAA
>OMRN01000401.1 GCA_900313265.1 uncultured Lachnospiraceae bacterium
ACAAAAGAATTTCCGGAAATGACTCTTCCGGCTCTCCTTCGATTAAGACAAGAAGAATGTGATCCCTTCCCTTCAGTTTTAAGAAGGTTTCCACTTCCTTCATGCACCAGACGGACTCGGGAAGCCTCGGAGAACAGATTACGATTAAATAATCGGAATGAATCAATGCCTCGTTGATGGCTTCGGAGAGCTCGGAAGAAACGGATAGTTCGGCCTTATCCCGAAAGACTCTCTCCAGTCTGTTTTTTCCGGTTTTCTTTGCCACGGCTTTCGGCAGGGTATAATTTTCAAGCTTCCGGTGAAGGGCCGCTGCGACCTTCTGATCGAGCGGAGAGTGCCGGTAGCTGATAAAAGCATCATAATGAAGAGACTGATTTTCCATAAGGGTATCCCTTTTTATTATATAAATAACATACTGTTCCTATTTTATCATTCCGAAACCGCTGCCGCAACTTGCTTTGATGTTTTGTTTTTGCTGATTTTTATCGGCTTTTTTGACGGTTGCGATTCTTGACACTTTTGTCGTCGGTATTATAATGATAAGGTAACATAATATTATTAAAAAAAAGTAAAATTGTTTGGGATATTGTGAAAAGGATGTGTGAAATTTACCGTCCTTTAAGGAGGAAAAATGAAGAAAAAGAATGCGTTAACCGGAAAGCGTCTGAAGAGTATTCTGACGATTTCCCTGGCGGTTGTTACCGTTTTTTCGATGACCGGATGTTCCGGCTGCAAGAAAAATACCGGCTCCGATACCGGTATTTCCGGAACCGGAAAAGAGGAGGTATTCAGGGCAGCTGCGGAGCTTAAACCGGGATTTGATATAAACAGTGTTACGACTAACGGCGAGAAAATCTGTCTGTTTAATACTGTTTCGACCGATATGAGTATGGGATCGGATCCGGGGAGCAACTCATTTTCTTCCCTGAAATGGTGTATTTCCGATTTGTCCGGTAACTGCGGTGCGGTCAATGAGTATAAGGAAGATGCAACGGCGAGCTATGAGTGTTTTGTGCCACGTGCTTCTTATCTGGACAGCGACGATTCGCTTTATATCGCTTACAGCAAATATAACTACGAGGATGAAACTCAGGAGGGATGGATTTATAAATTCAGTCCCGACGGAAAACTTGTTTCGAATAAACAGATTAATGAGAAAAATATTAACGGTCTTATCAAGATGCCGGACGGAACCTTTGTGGCAGCCGATGGGGACGTAAGCACATTACATCTTTTCGATTCCGATTTTAACGAAAAAGGAACCATTCCCACTTCGGGCGAAATGGGCGGGAAATCGCTGATTCTGACCGATGACGGAAAACTGTACTTAGCCGGCAGAAATTTTCAAACGAACAAATCGGAATTCATTCCGGTGGACGTAAGCAGTAAAACAATCGGGGATGCCATCACTCCTGATTTCCCGCAGACGGTCGGAACGGTCGGAATGCAGAATATTTTAAACGGAAAAGGATATGACTGCTATTTTTCCGATTCGGAAGGAATTTCCGGGATAACCATTGCAAGTTCGGAAATGAAGAAATTATTAAATTACATTGATTCGGATATTGATATTTCCCAGGCTTCGCCGGATATCTGCGTGGTTGACAGCGAACATGTTGTTCTGACGGTTTCGGATGCAACGGATGAGTCCCTGAAAGGATGCACCCTGTATGTCAAAGTCGATCCGAAAGATGTTGCGGACAAAGAGATTATTACCTTGGGCGGATTATATTTCGGCTGGGGTGAGGGTAATGTCAAGAGCATTGTAAACGAGTTTAATAAAAAGAACAGCAAATACCGGATTCGTGTGCTGGATTATTCCCAGTACAATGTACTTGCCGATGACGGAAGTTACACCGACGAAGGCGCCAAAACGGCACTTCGCAATGATTTAACGACCGGAAAAGCGCCGGATATCCTGATTACCACCAATATGGATGATGTGGATAACTATATGCAAAAGGGCGTTTTTACGGATCTTACGCCTCTGCTGGAAAAAGCCGGATATAATAAGTCGGATTATCTCGAGAACATTGTTGCAGCGGGAAGCATCGGCGATCAGTACTATGTGATGATGCCGCAGTTTAGCGTGGAATGCTATATGACCAAGGCCGAATATGTGGATTCCAACGGCTGTCTTTCTTTAGACCGCTATATGGATATTGAGAAAAAACAGGGAAATGTCGGAAAATCCATGAGCTATTGCAGTAAGGAAAAAATACTGCGCCAGGCAATTAAATTCAATTCCAAAAATTATATGGATGTATCCGGAAACACGTGCAGTTTTGATTCGCCGGAATTTAAGAAGGTTCTGGCGCTGGCAAATGAATTTCCGGGGGAAGATACGGATGACTTTAACAGAGCCTACGAAGATACCGATTATACCATATTACAGGGAGACCGTAACATTATGTGCGAATACTCGATGGCTTCCTTCCGTGCTCTTTGCCGTGCGTCACAGTATAATTACGGAGACCAGAAAGTGGTTCTTTGCGGATTCCCGGATGAAGAAGGTGACGGAACCGGAGTAATCAGTCCGAGAGTGGGAATTACCATTTCCTCCACATGCAGGAATAAAGAGGGTGCTTTCGAATTTTTACAGTATTTCCTTTCGGACGACTATCAGAATGTCATCGATAACGGAAGCTGGATTTCCGGATTCCCGTTTGAAAAGAAAGCTTTTGAAGCCATGGCGGAAACGTCCAAGGAACCGTATAAGGAAAAGAATAACGGCGTCTGGGAAGAACAGGAAGACACCTACTATTATAACGGTAACAAGAAGTATTATAAGCCGATTACCGATGAAATGATTGGCGATATCAAGAAATTTGTTTTGGCTTCGGATACCATTTCGGAATCGAGAACCGGAATCATGAATCTGATTTTGGAAGAGGCGGCACCGTATTTTGCCGGACAGAAGACTGCGGATGAAATAACGGGTATTATTCAGAGCAGGGTCAGCATTTATATTCGTGAGAGAAACTAAAGTGTGAACAGGGTGACAGGCACTTTTGGGCCAAAAGTGCCTGTCACCCGCTTAAGGGGAAAATCAAGTGAAAAAAGAAAAGAATCATCTGACAACCGGAGAAATCGGGAAAAAGATTTACCGGAAAATAAGAAATCACAGCACGGCTTTTGCCATTATTTTCTTTGTTCTGGCATCGTTTATTACGATTGTTGTATGGTCGGCATTCGTGACGGGATCGTTTTATTACATCATGGAATCCAAGATTTCGGGAGAATACAAATTTATCGCCTAT
>OMRN01000458.1 GCA_900313265.1 uncultured Lachnospiraceae bacterium
AGTTCAAAAGGAGGTATTCTCGGTGCGGTTATAGCCACATCGGCAGTTGTATTTCCGGCATATGTTATTATTCTTTTGATTATGTTGTTATTCAAAAGTTTAATGAAAAACAAAGCGTTTCAATCTGCTTTTGACGGATTAAAGCCGTGTATAATTGGCATTATTCTTGCAACCGGCTTGTTTGTCGCATGGAATAATCTGACGGTTTCAACGGGAGCCGGCTTTGATTATATAGCTGCGATTTTGACAATCGTTCTTGCAACATTGTATTTTGGATCACGAAAGATCGTTAAGAAAGGTATATCGCCAATTTTGTTAATTCTGATTTCGGGAGTTGTTGGAATACTGGTTTATGGATTTCGATAAATTTCCGTAGCCAACGGAAACAGGGGGAAATATAATGATTCAGGATATTTATCCTAGTAAACTGAATAATAATTATATAGATTATAAAATGACAGCGGAGGATTATGTTCTTTGGTTTAATGCTGAAGGAAAGGCGTATGTCAGGATTCGGGAAGAGAGGATTGAATTTGTAACGGGACAGGATGTGAAGGAATCGGCTGCGGTCTATTTGTTTTCCGTTGATAATCAGAAGTATTTTCTGTTACTTGGTGAAGAGAATTTTCGGAATCCGGAGTATGGGTACTATTCCACCAGAGAGCTTCGGGATAAATGTTCCGGTAAAGAACTGTTTGCGGTTTTTTCCGCTTATCATCTGTGGAAATGGTATACAGATAATCGTTACTGCGGAAGATGTGCCGACAGTCTGGAGCCGGGCAAAAAAGAACGTTCGCTTGTATGTCCCTCGTGTGGAAATGTAGTTTATCCGAGAATTAATCCTGCGGTCATTGTCGGAGTTATAAAAGGAGAAAAACTCCTGATTACAAGATACCGTAAGGGATATGCACATAATGCACTGGTTGCCGGTTTTACAGAGTTCGGGGAAACACTTGAGGAAACCGTTGCCCGGGAAGTAATGGAAGAGACCGGTGTAAAGGTTAAAAACATCAGGTATTACAAGTCTCAGCCGTGGGGAATGGCACAGGATATTCTGGTTGGATTCTTTTGCGAGGCAGAAGGAGACGGGGATATCCGTATGGATGAAAATGAGTTAAAATACGCTGAATGGGTGAGCCGGGAAGATATCGTATTACAGCCGAATAATCTGAGTCTGACAAATGAGATGATGAAGATGTTCAAGGAAAGCGAGGTTATGATATGAAAAAAAGGATAATGGCGATTATACTGACACTCATCATGATATTTTCGATGAGCGGATGCGGAGCTAAGAGTGCTGAACCGGTTGTGGCTGAAGGCCTGCCGGAGTTCACTGTACACGGAGAAACGGATCTGCCCGGCAACTTTTTCCTGTCATTTGTATATTCTCGAAATATCATAATGCTCGATGGAAAAGGTAATATCGTCTGGTCGAAGCGTGAGGAACAACCGGTCGAAGGTGTCACGACCGGATGGTGGGATTTTAAAAAGCATGTGGTTGATGGAAAGACATACTATAGTTATCATGACCAGACCGGGGCGTATGACGGATACGGGCTTGAGGGGTTTGCTCCGGGAGAGCGCGTTATTCTCGATGAGAACTTCAATGAAATCAAACGTATCACCTTTGAAGCATCGGATATTGTTGAAAAGGGACATCCTCTCGACGGACATGATTTTTTGATGATTGATCTTGATCACTATATCCTGTCCGGCTATATCAAGGATACCGTTTATAACATACCCGGCTATCCTGAAGGCTCCAGCGTGGTATATTCCTATTTGCAGGAAGTCGATAAAGGAAATGTTGTATGGGACTGGAAGAGTATAGATTATCCCGAACTATATGATCTTACGGTAACCGATGCCTCCGCTACGGCCAATGATTTTGCTAACGCCGAAACCGACGTGCCCGATTATGTTCATTTTAATGCAATGCGCCTGAACGAGGACGGTGACTTAGTCTGCTCATTCAGACATCTCTCAACAATCCTGTGCCTGGACAGGTCAAAACGCGAGGACCAGATTAAATGGAAGCTGTCAGGCGGGGCGGACGAGTTCGGGCTGACAGATGAACAGAAGTCATCATGCCAGCATTATGTGACTGTCGACGGAGACAGAATCGTTATTTTTGATAACGGTAATCTGAAGCAGAGAACGAGGATATGCTCATACAAACCCGATATGTCAAAAATGGCGCTTGCAGACTTCGACGAATATGCAGTAGAAGGCAAGTTCTCGAAAGCGTGCGGATCTGCGCAGCATCTTTATGATGATACCTATATGATAGGCTGGGGATTTGCGACAACCGATTCGGTCTGTATGAGTGTATACGATTTCGCTGCGGATAAGGAGTTAATCTCGGTAGAACTAGCGAATCCTCAGAACTTCACTTATCGATGCGTATATTACGAATAAAAAGAAC
>OMRN01000345.1 GCA_900313265.1 uncultured Lachnospiraceae bacterium
ATTTCTCCGCTCTTTTCCAAAGGAGATTGTAATCTAAGAATTCGCCTTTTAATTTCGTTGAGCGCATTCCCAGAACATATTTGATTTTTAAGGTTTTTAAAATCCCGTCCGAGAGTTCCCGCGGATGTCTTAAATTCACGAGATAAGGCTTGTTTCCGCTTCGTAAAATCGCCCAGAAAGCCACAATCCACTCGGGGCAGTTGTCCATCTCAAGTGCCACGTATTCATGCGTCGCACCGATGGTTTCGTAAAGCACTTCGGACATAATGTTAATCCGTTTTTTTGCTTCGCCGAATGTTACGCCATCCACGCGATATCCGTCGTCCGTCTCATACATCACGTTATCGCTTAAGCGGAACATCACCTCGTAGATTTCCCGGTATGTTCCCTGCGACTCTTTCAGGGCATTGCAATTATATTCAACTAACTCTCTGATTTCTTTTGTCATAATTCGCTTACTTTCTTCAGATTATTCCCCTTTTACTCATGAAGACTATATTCGAATCATCATACTTTTTATTCATTTCAACTACATATGTAGTTCTTTTTGAAACTTTATCAGTCAAAAATTTCCTTCTTCGAAAACCTTAGAATCGCCGCATCGTACTGCTCGGGATTGGTATAACGAAGATGCGAATGCGCACCCTCCTTAAACCATTCCACTTCCTTGACTTCGCTGCCGCACTTTTCGATTAGCAGTTTGCTTTTATCCGGTCTTGAGAAAATATCCTTCTCTCCGTAGAGAAAAAGTACCGGCACTTTCATTTTGTCAATCAGTTTAATCGGTGCGATTTTGTCCACATCGGTTCCGGTATTTTTCTTGATTTTATTCATAACCATGTTAAGAACCGGGAATGTCGGTTTCTTTAAATCAATCATGTGAGTACGGAAACTTTCGCGGAAGGAAATAAAGCATCCGTCCATAACTACCGCCTTCACGCACGGAGGGCAGTCATACGACGTCGTGAGTAAAACCGCCGTGGAAGATCCGACGCAGATGGAATGAAGCCAGATATTGTGAATCCCGATTTCTTCTTCCATGAAGCGGATCCACACCTTTAAATCCTCGCATTCTTCCTTGCCGATGGTGTTAAATTCGCCGTCGCTTAAGCCGTAGGAACGCTGGTCGATGACCAGTACGTTAAATCCGGCGTCTTCATACGGTTTTGCGTAAAAATAGGAATACTTTAAGCATTCACACCGCCCGGGAAGTATGATTACCGCCCGGTCATATCCGAAATCGTAATATTCGCCGAGGAAACGAAGACCGTCCCGATGAACTTCAACCTCACGCATTTTATCGGTGCGTGCTTCCGCCCACTCACAGCCTGCATTCCACATTGCCACCTGCTCTTCGTTCGTTACGCAGGAACATTCTCTTTTCCGGTCATCGGGGTTCGGGTTTACCAGATACTCCCTGTAAACCTTCTCCGCAATCGGCGTGGTATAGATAAGCATGAAGATTATCCCGCCGAGCAGCAGTATTATTATGACCCCTATTGCAATCCAAACTCCCATTCCGTTCTCCTAAGTATCCACGATTTCCCAAATTTATATCATATCAAAGCCGCCCGATATTCGCAAGCCTTACTTGCCGCACAACTGTGCACGGAAAATTCGCAGAACGTCAAATGCACACTTATCACACAAAACTCCCCGCAGGTTTTTTCCTGCGGGGAGTTTTGCGTTGTGAATCAAAAGTGAGGTTATGCTGTTATGCTGTGTTATATTATGCCTTCGTATCAGTCATCATACTGATCGATGTCGTAAGAGAGAATTCCTCCGCTCACCGGATCGATATCGTAACTGTATTCTGTCATTCCTACATGGAACTCAACATCGTATACGTTCTTTCCGTAATCGTCGTCAAATTCATATTTCACTTTTACGCGGGAGACATCCGATCTCGAAACTCCGGCTGCCGCTACTGCGATATCCAGTGCCTTATCCTGGCTGATCACACCCTGGGTAGACTGCGTATTCTGTGCGGGCTGTGCAGGCGCGGGCTGTG
>OMRN01000118.1 GCA_900313265.1 uncultured Lachnospiraceae bacterium
ACAGGTTCGGTTAAGCCGTTGTGTGCATGGAAAACACAAAAGTTAAGGAAGAGAAGATGAATATACCGAGAATCATGATTGCCGCACCGGCGAGTGCGAGCGGAAAAACCAGCGTTACCATCGCACTTTTAAAAAACTTAAAAGACGCAGGATTAAATCCCGTATCCGTAAAAGCCGGACCGGATTATATCGATCCGTTATTTCATCGTACCGTGACCGGAGTGGAAGCGTTCAATCTCGATACATTTTTTACAGATGATGATACGACGGTGAAACTTTTTGAAACGGATGCAAAGGGGCACGGGATTGCGGTTTTGGAAGGCGTTATGGGGCTTTATGACGGAATCGGCGGAGTAAAGGAGGAAGGCTCTTCGTATGCACTGGCCAAAGTGACGAAAACGCCGGTGATTCTTGTTGTAAATGCCAAAGGAGCCGGGCGGTCACTGGCCGCACTGATAGCCGGAATGAAGGCATTTGATTCGGAAGAACTGATTCGGGGTGTGATTCTAAACAGAATTTCCGAAAAGTTTTATGAAATCATAAAGCCGGTGATTGAAGAGGAAACCGGAGTGAAAGTCCTGGGTTTTCTGCCCGAAAGAAAGGATGTCATGCTTTCTTCCAGACACTTGGGACTTGTGACGCCGGATGAGGTGAAAGAGTTAAAGCAGATTACCGAACGACTTGCGGATGAGCTGAAGGAAAATGCGGATCTCGATGAAATGATAAAAATCGCAAATTCCGCACCGGATCTTCCGGAGGAAGGAAGCGTACGTTCGGAAAGTACGGAAGGCTCTGATTGTAACGCTGCTCTTTGGCAGGATGATTTTCGACAGAATGTATCACAAAACGGGAAGACCTGCACGATAGCTATTTCCAAAGATGAGGCTTTTCAGTTTTTTTACGAAGAAAATGTAAGGATGCTTCAAAATCTCGGAGCCGAAATCGTTTTCTTTTCTCCCCTGCATGATAAGGAAGTACCAAAGGAAGCGGATGCCGTTATACTGTGCGGCGGATATCCGGAACTTTATCTGGATAAAATCAGTAGTAATACCGGCATGGCTGAAAGCATACGATCCTGTTACGGGAAAGGAATGCCACTCATTGCGGAATGCGGGGGCTTTATTTACCTTCATAAGACGATTTACGACCGTGACGGCAAAGCTTATCCGGGAGCCGGAATCATCGATTCAACGTGTTCCTATACCGGAAAATCCGTTCGGTTCGGTTATATAAGCATAAAGGAAAAAACGCCGGATTTCCTAAAAGAGAATTCCGTTATTAAAGGGCATGAATTCCATTATTATGAAAGCGATCATAACGGAAACGACTGTGTGGCGGTTAAACCGTTCGGGGGGCAAAACTATGAATGCATTCAGGCAAATCCGGTTTCGTGGCTCGGCTTTGCCCATCTTTATTATCCGTCCAATCCGGATTTCGCCCGGTCGATTGTAAAAAAAGCATCACTTTTCCGTTTGAACCGGTTTTCCTTTTTTTAATTTTCTCTTTATAATTGGCATGAAAAATGATAGAATGACTTTGAACTTTGCAGATTGCAAAGAAAACCGCAAAGATCAGGAAATCATTAAACAGCAATAGAACGATAAGGATGATTGGAGGGAACAACATGAAGAAATTTATTGCGGAGTTTATCGGTACCTGTGTTCTTGTTACTTTAGGCTGTGGAACAGCGATGCTGACCGGTTGTGATCACTGGGGCGGCTATCTTGCCACCGCGCTTGCGTTCGGTCTTGTTATTGTCGGTATGGCATACTGCGTGGGAAATATTTCCGGATGCCATATAAATCCGGCTGTCAGTCTTGCCGTATTCATTAACGGCGGCATTTCCCTGAAGGATTTTGTCGGATATATTATTTCCCAGTGTCTGGGAGCACTTGCGGGTGCAGGTCTGCTTGCGGCTATTTTCGGACTCGGCGGAATTACCGATGCGACAGGCGGTTTCGGAAGCAACGGACTTGCCGGCGTAAACGGAAATATTTTTGCGGGACTTTTAGTTGAAGTCGTTCTGACTTTCATTTTTGTTCTTACGATTCTCGGTGTTACCAGCAAGAAGGCAAATCACGGTTCCTTCGGCGGACTGATTATCGGTCTTACCCTTGTACTGGTTCACCTTTTCGGTATCGGTTTAACCGGTACATCCGTAAATCCGGCCAGATCCATCGGACCGGCTATCATTGCGGCAATTGCGGGTAATACGGATCCGATTATCTGCGTATGGGTATTTATCGTAGGCCCCCTTGTAGGTGCGATTATCGCAGCATTTGTATACAAATTCCTTGAGACGGAAGACAAATAAGATTTTGGAAAAGAGGTAAATTACAATGTCAATCAGAATCGGAATTTTAGGCTACGGCAATCTCGGCCGCGGCGTTGAGTGTGCCATCAAACATAACGAAGATGAAGAGCTTGTTGCGGTATTTACCAGACGTGATCCGGCAAGCGTTCAGATTCTTACCGAAGGCGCGGCGGTTGTAAATGTAGCGGATATCGAGTCCTGGAAAGATAAAATCGATGTGCTCATTATCTGCGGCGGTTCCGCAACGGATCTGCCCGAAATGACACCGAAGTATGCGAAGATGTTCAATGTTATCGACAGTTTCGATACGCATGCAAACATTCCCACACATTTTGCCAACGTGGATGCGGCGGCAAAGGAAGGCGGAAAAATCGCCATGATTTCACTCGGCTGGGATCCGGGAATGTTCTCGGTAAGCCGTTTGTACGCAAATTCCATTCTGACGAACGGACAGACCTATACTTTCTGGGGCAAGGGCGTAAGCCAGGGGCATTCCGATGCCATAAGAAGAGTCCCGGGTGTAAAGAACGGGAAGCAGTATACCATTCCGGTACCGGAAGCATTGGAAGCGGTAAGAAGCGGAAGCAATCCGGAGCTTACCACCAGACAGAAACATACGAGAGAGTGCTTCGTGGTCTTGGAAGAAGGTGCCGATCCCGCAAAGGTGGAAGAAGCAATCAAAACAATGCCGAACTATTTTGCGGATTATGATACGACGGTTCATTTTATCAGCGAAGAAGAGCTGATGAGAGATCACAGCGGAATTCCTCACGGCGGATTCGTGATTCACAGCGGAAAAACCGGATGGAA
>OMRN01000244.1 GCA_900313265.1 uncultured Lachnospiraceae bacterium
AAGTGACGAAGATGGATGAAGTGATCAAGAATATGATTGATTTCTACGAGCTGTTTATGTAAGAGTTGATGGGTGGACGGGTGCCGTGGATGGGTGCCTGTCACTTTTGGGTCAAAAGTGACAGGCACTTTAAAGGCAAAAGTGACAGGCACCTGAGGCCCGAAAGTGACAGGCACTTTAAAGTCAAAAGTGACAGGCACCCAATAGAAAAAGATGAAAGAAACAAAACCACGGGTTATATTAAAAAAATACCAATCCATTTTAGGGGCTGCGCTGATTGTGGAAATCGTTTCGTTTGCGGTTTCCCTGACGGATTCCGTTGTTGCGGCGAATGTCATCGGGCTGGATGCGTTCACCGCAATCGGCTTGGTTTCCCCGTTTTTCTCAATCGCCACCTTTCTTACGGCGGTTATCAACTCGGGAACGAACACAAATTATTCCTACCAGATCGGGCAATATAACAAAAAGCGTGCGTGGGAATTTTTCGGACTGGGCGTCAACATGGCGGTCGTTTCGGGCGTCCTTTTTACCGTGCTGTTAATTCTCTTAAAAAAACCGTTCATGGCAAGTATCGAGATGTCCGATGCGAAGATGGAATATTTAAACCAGTATTACAACATCATCGTTTTTTATTTTATGATGGCGCCCATCAGTGCGCTGCTTGACAACATCGTCGTGGCCGACGGCGGGGAAAAACTGTCGGCGACATCCAATGTCATTCAGATTGCCGGAAACGTAATTCTTTCGATCGTTTTTGCGAAACTTTTCGGCGTCCGGGGCATCGCGGCGGCCACGGTTCTTTGCAAAGCGGTCTTTATTCTGATGATTTGTTTCTGGTTCTTCGGAAAGAAAAATACCATTCATTACGTTTTTCACTTCTCCTGGGCCGATGCGCTCCAGATTATCCGCCGCGGCTTCGTGCGTGCAACCACATTCGCCGCAAATGCGTTTATGATACTGGTTTTAAACCGCTACCTTCTGAATCATTATGAGGAAACGATTTATGATGTCTGGGTAATCGTGCAAAAAATCATCGGCCTGTCGTCCGTTTTCCTGGGCATGTCGATGACGCTGCAGCCGCTAATCTCAACGCTCAACGCAGAGAAAAATATAAAGGCCATACGTCAGCTCACAAAGCGGGCTGCGGTGGATATTATGGTGGCATCCCTGATTTTAAGCGTTCTGATGTTGTGTTTTACAAAAACAACGCTTCGGATTTTCGGTGTCGTCGGCGGGGAACTGATGGAGGAAGGAATCCGCGCGGTGCGGACAACCAGCCTGACCCTTGTATTCCTTGCAATGGCGGTATTTTTCTTTATCTATTATTTCCTGGTGGAGAAAAATGCTCTGGCAGTCACGCTGTGCCTGCTTAAGGATTTTGCATGTGTTGTCGGGATTGTCGTACTTCTGACCTACATCATCGACGACAATCCGGATATGGTCTGGGACGGAGTGGCGGCGGCCCCCGTGCTGGCAATTATTATACTGACGGTGTACCTTTTAAGCCGCTACGGAATGACGCTTTTTCCGCTTCTTTTGCCGAGGAGTGAGGACGAAAACATTCTGATCTATTCCTTTGAACTGACCGAAGAAAAAATAGCGGAATTCGCCCAAAATACCGCGGAAATCCTGGAATCCAGGGGCATCAGCCGGATTGTAAATAACCGAATCTGCTTCTGTATTGAGGATGTTCTGCTGCTGGTCCGTGAGAAAAACCGGGAGGCGGGGAATCCTGCGAAAGGGAAGCGGGAACCGCTAAATTCGGACAACGGGAAATCGATTCCGGAAAAAGGGAATCGGAAACCGAAAAAAGACATCTTGGCGGAATGCACCATCATTTTTGAGGAGGATGGAATCCGCCTGATTTTCCGTGACACAGGACTCATTTTCGATTTTACGGATGATGATACGAGAGTGGAGTCTTTCCGGTCCTACGTGGTATCCCGAATGCTCGGAACGACGAACTTTAAAAACTATATCACGACGACGGGGTATAACCGGAACGAACTGTTTTTCAAGGAATGTTGATGGGTGCCTCCGGGTGCCTGCCTCCGGGTGCCTGTCACTTTTGGGTCAAAAGTGACAGGCACTTTAAGGCCAAAAGTGACAGGCACCCTAAAATTAATAATTTGTTAATAGTACCGCTTAGCGGTTTATTGGTATACTAAAAAAGGATTTATCAAACAATTTCCAAACAGTAATGTGGGAATCACAAAAAAAGGGGAGGGAGAAGTACTTATGAAGAAAAGCAGGAAGTTTTACGGACTTTTGGCAGGCGTGCTTACGACTGTCATGATGTTTGGCATGTTTCCAGGAACGGCATTGGCCGCACCGGAGGATGCTTTGATTCCGGGGGATTCGGAAAACACGGATTTTACGGAAGCAGAACCCGAATACGGCGACTGGCAGGAGGATCTTGCCGATCCGGAGGTGGCATATGAACTTTATATTGCCGGAACACAGGTTACATCTTTAAACAAGGACTCGATTGCGAATTTTCCCGGAGTGGAGATTTCAGGAGAAGGATTTATTACCTTTGATCCGTCCACGAACACTCTTAAAATGAAAAATACGGTCATTTACGGAAATCCCGCAACATACAAAATCGGCTGCGCCATTAATTATAACGGGACAGAGGATTTTAAAATTGAAGTGGAAGGTACCTGCATTGTGACGGATTATCTTTATGACACCAGTGAAAGTCCGGTTAGAGAAAATAATTCGGCCGCAATTTTTGTCGGAGCGGTTTATAACGAGAAGGACAATACCAATGCGAATCTGGATGTCGTTATTGCTAAAGGAGGTGCACTCGGCCTTCTGTCATCGAAAGCTCAGGGTTATTTAGTCGCGACTTCGGGCGGAATTATCATGAGAGGCGACGGAAATGTTACTCTCGGAGGAGCCGGTCTGCTGGTCATGAATAGCGAACGAGCTATCTTTTCCGTGGGAGTTTACTGTAACGGAATCGTTACATTTAATGACAGCCTTTCTACAACAATTATAAATGTCGCTCCCAGTGAGGAATTTCCTGTTTACGCCGTCTATAGTATTTATGCGAGAGAGTTTGTCTTAAACGGCGGCAAAGTAAACCTGGCGCCGGGAGAAACATCTGCCGTAAATTGCGGCATAGCTGTATCAAATGCTACCATCAATGGCGGAGATTTGATTATCGGCAACAGGAAAACGGAAAGCAGTGTCGGTTTATCTGCTGGCGAAGGATTTGCTATTAATGGCGGAACCGTGGAGATTTCCGTCGATTCGGGAACGACAACAGGCGTTGCTTTATCGCAAGCACCTGTTCTGGCAGAGGGCATCAAGGCAGCCGGCAGTGTAAATTCGGACGGAAGCCATCCTGTTAATTTCAATCCGGACGATGTTCAGACCTACAGATGGTTTAAAGCGCCTTGCGAGATAAAGCCCGTTACGGAGATTTTTGACGACGTGAAAGAAGGCGCATGGTACGTAACTGCGATTCAGTACGTATATGATAAGGGCATCATGGTCGGCAAGGGTTCGACCTTCGGTGTAGGCAAGTCCCTCAAGCGTGAGGAATTTGTTCAGACATTATACAGTATGAGCGGCAAGCCGGAAATCAGTCCCGAAGCGGAAAATCCCTTCAGTGACGTTTCGAATAAACCGGGTTATCCGCGTGACGCGATT
>OMRN01000346.1 GCA_900313265.1 uncultured Lachnospiraceae bacterium
CGGAAATTTAGTACTAATGGGCCGAAGCACGGATATGATCAAAATTAACGGAAACCGAATCGAGCCTGCGGAAATTGAAGCGGTCGGGAAACAGGTACTGAATGTAAAATGGTGCGCGGCCAGAGGCTTTGAAGACCCCGTTCACGCTTTTGTCTGCCTTTATTATACCGAAGACATTACGTTCGACGAACTGGATATCCGTCATAAAATGGAACAGTATCTGCCCTATTATATGATTCCGTCCTTCTTTATCAAAGTGGATGAAATTCCCCTTTTACCAAACGGAAAAATGAACCGGCGAGCCCTTCCGAAACCGGAACCGAAGGCGGAGCATGCCGAATATGAAGCCCCCGTAACGGAAACGGAGAGCATTCTTTGTAAAGCCTTTGAAAAAGCACTGTCACTAAAGCAGGTCGGCCGGTGTGACAATTTCTATCATCTCGGCGGCGATTCTCTCGGCACCATGCGCGTGCTGGCATCCGCTAATCTGCCGGGTCTGCTTGCTTCGGATATTTTTGAGGGATGTACCCCAAAGAACATCGCCGTCCTTTATGAAAACCGTCGTGCGGGAGTGAAGGAAGAAGATATATCCGCTATGGAAATGAGGGAACGAACGAAGGCTCATCCCCTTACACCCAACCAGATCTCCATTTTCGATTACTGTATTTTCTCGCCGAATACCGTTATGTGGAATCTGCCGAGACTCTACCGCTTTGATGCCGGTACGGATGCGAACCGTCTGTGTGATGCATTAAACCGCGCCATAGAAAACCGTCCTGCTCTTTATACGATTTTTGAATTCAATGAAGAATGCTCGCTTGTGCAGAAAGTCGCACCGGAAAAAATCCTTACGGTTTCCGTCACCGAACTTAGCGAAGCGGAATTTGAAGAAAAGAAAGAAAACCTGCTTTATCCGTTCCGCATGATCGGAGAACCTCTTATTCATGCCGGAATTTACAAGACGGAACAGGCGGTTTATCTGTTCTTTGATATTCATCACATCATGACGGACGGTTCGGGTATGCAGCTTCTGAACGAGGATATCGTCCGTGCCTTAAACGGAGAAGAACTTCCTTTGGATACTTACTATGCGTATCTTTATGAACAGGAGCAGATGCGGGAAGGAAAAAAATACAGGGAAGATAAAAAATACTTCGATGCGGTTTATGATAAAAACGACTGGTGCATCAACCTGATTCCGGATGTGGCAAAAAGACCCGGCGGAAGAGTATTCCTGCCGTTAAAGAGAACCGTTTCGTTAAAGGAAATGACCGCATGGGAAGAGAGGAATCATATCTCCCGGAATATCCTTTTTACCGCACTCGGACTCCTGGGAATCCACGAAACGGAAAAGAAAAACAAAGTTATGCTGGACTGGATTTTCCACGACCGAACGGAAGAAGTAAAACAAAACGCATTCGGCTGTCTTTTCCGTTATGTCACGGTCGGTCTTGCTCTTACCGAAGATAAAACACTCTCCGGCTTCTTAAAAGCAGTTTCCGAGCGGTCCAACGAAAGCCTCGCGCACTGTTCGTATGAGTGGAGCGTAAAAAAGGACAACGTTTTTGAACATGATATGATGATTGTCTGCTACGAAACCGCGGATATCATGAGCGGCGGAAAAATCGGCTCCGTCGGCGGGACAAGACTGGATATCATCAGTCATGCCCCCGTCAACTCCCGAAGTCTTGCCATGCAGATTATCGAAGGTCCGGACGAAATCGTGGCCTACCTTATGTTTAACGAAAATCTCTATTCCAAAGAGAAGATAAACAATGCCGTTGATACGTTCTCCTCTTTATTAGATCGTATCTTATCCGAAAATCCGGAAGAGTTTATCATTCCGCCGTTATAAACATTCTTCCGGTTCCGTTTTCAGATGAAGCTTTCCCTACTGGGGCAGTTTATGCTTTGGCTGGTTCTTCGGATACGGGCCTTCCACCTTAAACGGAATATCCAGTTCCCTAAGTTCGATTTCAAAGGCATCCGTATATTTTGATTCGTTAATCAGCTGCATGAAAGATACAAAAATCTTATCCGCCATGGATGTGACTTCCAGAAGAATATGACCTTCCACGATGATGGCATATAATTCCACATAATCCGCCACTTCTCCCCAGTCCATCCATCCGGAATAGTTCGAAATAAACGTTCCGTGCTGGGCATCTTTTCCCTGGGACGGATCATTCTTTGCATTCTGTGCAATTTTGTTCTTCGTGCCGGATACCGCGTCGATGCTCTCCCAGTGCATGAACTTTTTCCGAAGTTCCTGATAAACCACACTCGGATCGGTCTGAAGAATAATCTGTCCTCTTGTCATGGTTCCTAAAAATTCCGGATCGCCGCCTAAATACTCTCGGTCATAATCGATATGAATATGGCTTAACAAATCACAGTGGGAATTCGGAATCCCGAGACTGGCTGCGGGATTATGCGCAATCTCTCCTCCGATATACCGGTATTTCTCCGGCAGTACTTTATCAAGAGCCTCGGCAAGCGTGGTAAGGAAAAATGCCGCTACCGACGAGTCGTTTTTCTTTGCAAAATTCATAATATCCTTCTGTTCAAAGGTGTAAAGATAATAGTTCGGATCCCTCATAAACGGATTGTACATTCCGTTTAAATAATCCATCGTCATAATGACCGGCTTCTTACTTTTATATTCAAAAATCGGCTCTTCATCGGAAAGCATATCCAGCGTCGGTTCGGTATCCTCTCCTTCGAGAAGTTCACTGTCCGGTTTGCGGATTCCCGGCGCATTCGGGATTACCCCGAATTTCTCCACCACATACTGATACACCGTTGTCATTACCCACGGCAGGGCACCTCTTCCGCCGCACATGGAGTGACTGATATTAAAATAAATATTTTCCCCGTCCGTGTCCAGGAAAAGAAGATGCCTGTTTACCTCATCCGTACAAAGATCCGGGAGGGGGATGGCTGTGGGTATTACAACGACTTCCCTTTCATTCGGAATCAGATCATATCCGCCGTCCTCTCCGATGATTACTTCCTTTGAGAAATACGGATATCTTTTGATCGCGACATTTGCCGCATGACGAAGGACCTCTAAATCCACATCCTCTTTCATTCTTACATGGACTCTGATGACAAAAGAAAAAACCTTTTCACTTGAATAAAGCCTGTAGGTATCCATACTGTATTTCATGTTTTAATCTCCTCCTTCACAAACAGAAAATATAAATCGGATGATAACCATTCTATTTTCTCACCTGTAATTCCGCCACGGAAACATAATGTTTAACCGCAAAACATTCCGATGCATTTTCATTTAACATCTGCATATGTTCCGCATCCCATGCGTTAAGCTGCTCTTCATTCATGGAAGCTCCGACTCCCCTGCAGGCACGCATGCGGCCATGCCACCCCTCTTTCGAAAACGGCACATCCACCCGGAACTCCTTCCGCAGTATGATGTCAAAATCCGTAAGCAGCCCGTCCGGAACAAAAACAGGATGAAATGTGTCTCCGTACGAAGACCAGCTGGGATTGTATTTTAAGACAATCTCTTCGCTCTTCCCGGCAATGGTATCCTCGTAAGGGAGCCAGCCCATATACAGAATAAGAAGTTTCCCGTTTGGTTTCAGCATCCGTGCGAATCTGCCGGAGATTAATCCGGCATCCAGATACCAGATACACTGGCATACGGTAATCACGTCAAATGTATCGTCCGGATAGTTTACCTCTTCGGCCGCGCAAGTATAAAATTCAATATCCATCCCGTTCTCCGCCGAAAGAAGCTTTGCCTGCTCTATCTGGTTTTCCGATATATCCGTTCCGATCCATTTGGCACCGTACCGGACCATATTTCGCGGAAGGACACCGGTTCCCGTCCCGATATCCAGTACTTTCTGCCCATCCCTGCATAGTCCCAGATCCAGAATGCTTTGATAAAATTCATCCGGATAAACGTCTCTGTATCTGGCATAATCCTTCGACGTATTTCCCCAGTCAAAAGCTTTTCCGTTATCTATATTTGAAAACTGCATCTTTAAAACTCCTTAATTGCTTCGGATATACTGTCCCAGTCCGGACAGTGTGTATAATTTCCGGATGGTAATTCGCATCCCTGATTCCATGGTCTGTCAAAAATAAGCACTTTCAAATCCGGCATGTGCCGGAAGAACTTAAAAGCAGCCGGGGAGTCTTCAATCGCATAATCAAAATGCATGCGATAATAATCTTCCAGTTCCAGATTAAAATCACTGTTCTTGATAAAAGAATCCCTGCCGTATTTATTCAGGCAAAACATTTTTGCTCTTTTTAATCCGTGCTCATCAAGCCATCTTCTCGAAGCGTCATACGAACTGAACGGACGACCCGTAATGATAAACACTTCATGCCCCTCATCAATCCAGTCGTTTATGACTTTAGCGGCACCGGGTGTCTCTTCATAAGACATCAGTATTTCCGGGCGGTGTCCCTCCGTCATCAGCTCTTCATACTCTTGATCCGTCAGCTGAAACGAATCCTGAAGATTAAAATATAGAACCTTTTCGTAGGGAACCTTTTTCCCGAAAAGCCGGTCTGCAATTTCAACAAACGCTCTGGC
>OMRN01000347.1 GCA_900313265.1 uncultured Lachnospiraceae bacterium
ACCGATTATGGAACTTTGCCAGGAAAGACGCGGCCGCTATCTCGGCATGGAATACATGGAAGAGACGAGAGCACTCTTAAAATACGAACTTCCGCTTAACGAAATCATTTACGATTTCTTTGATGCTTTAAAATCCAGATCCCGCGGATATGCATCCTTCGATTATGATTTGAAGGGCTATGAGCAGTCGGAACTTGTAAAACTCGATATTCTCGTCAATCACGAGGAAGTGGATGCGCTTTCTTTCATTGTGCATAAGGATACGGCATATGAGCGTGGAAGAAAAATGTGCGAAAAATTAAAAGATGAAATTCCGAGACATCTTTTTGAAATTCCGATTCAGGCGGCGGTCGGCGGAAAAATCATCGCCCGGGAGACCGTCAAAGCCATGAGAAAAGACGTTCTGGCCAAGTGTTACGGCGGCGATATTACGCGAAAGAAGAAACTTTTGGAGAAGCAGAAGGAAGGAAAGAAGCGTATGCGTCAGATCGGAAATGTGGAGATTCCGCAGGAAGCATTTATGTCCGTGCTGAAGCTGGATGAGGGAAAATAGGACGTGGATGCATGACGGAAAGGAACACTGGGATGCATGAAGTATGAAACAGTGCATATGTGCAGACGGAAGAAACGGAATAAATAATCATGGAGAAATAAAATGAGTACGAAGGAAGGTGTAAGAGAACTGGCGATTTATATTCACCTTCCTTTTTGTGTGCGCAAGTGTCTGTACTGTGATTTTAATTCGGGCGTATATGACAGGGAAGTACAGAAAAGTTATGTTAACAAATTGTGCGAAGAAATCGACTGGACATTTGAAGAGAGAAGAAAGAAAAATCCTGGGAAGGACATAATTACATCGATTTTTTTCGGAGGCGGAACGCCCTCTGTATTGGAACCGGAATTGATTAAACAAATATTATGTAAACTAAAAGAGAACGTGGAATTATGTAAACTTAATACTGAAAAAGATTTATGTAAACCACACGAGAAAGATGAGTTATGTAAACCAGAAATCACGATAGAAGTCAATCCGGGAACGGTGGAGTATTTGGAACCATACGAAGATCCGTTGGTCGAAGATAAAGAAAAGAACATAGAAAACAACATAGAAAACAACATAGAAAACAACATAGAAAACAAAGATAAGGGTATCGAATACATAGAGAAAACGATGGATTCGGCAAAGGATGAATCGAAAGAAGACGGAAAGCCCCAGAGAAAGAATAAACTCGAATACTACAAAGCAATCGGCATTAACCGCATCAGCATCGGCATGCAAAGCGGTTCCGACGAAGAACTGAAAACACTCGGCCGAATCCATAATTATGAGGACTTCTTAAAAACATATCAGATGGCGAAGGAGGCCGGATTTGAGAATATCAGTGTGGATGTTATGTATGCCCTGCCCGGACAGACTTTTTCATCTTTTGAAAAAACGCTTCGAAAAACAGCCGAACTGTCTCCGCCGCATATTTCCGCATACAGTCTGATTGTGGAAGAGGGAACTCCTTTTGACGATATGGATCTTGATCTGCCGGGGGAAGAAACGGAACGAAAGATGTACGTTTCGGTTGGAAAAATCCTTAAAGAATACGGATACCACCAGTATGAAATTTCAAATTACGCAAAGGACGGGTTTGAGTGCCGCCATAACAGCGTTTACTGGAAGAGAGGGGAGTACCTGGGATTTGGGCTATCGGCGGCCAGCCTGACCTATGATGAGTCCGGTTTTTCTTCTTCATCCAGGAAAAATGAAAATGCTCATTCCGCATGTGAAACGGATGGCAGTGCAGATAAAACGGACGGTACTACGAAACGTATCGTTATGAATTACAGATATACGAATACCGGGTCTATGGAAGAATATCTGAAGGCAGAAACCTTCGAACAGTTAAAAGCCTTCCGGAAAGAGGAAGAGCATCTGTCAATGAACGACTGCATGTCGGAATATGCATTTCTTTCCCTTCGCATGAACCGTGGGATTAGCGCAGCGGAATTTAGGGAATTTTTCGGCCGCGATTTGGAAGAAGTATACGGGGATGTCATTCGGAAAAATGAGCGGTGGCGGCTGTTGACCGTGTCGGACGAAAGGACGGTTTCGCTGACTGCAAAGGGAAGAAATGTTGCCAATGTTGTTATGGCGGATTTTCTTTTGGATGAAGAGGAAACGTAAGAAAAGGGCGGTTATTTTTTTGCCTTGCTATTCCGACCTACTGTGTAGCCCAGAGCAAAGCAAGTAATTGCGAAGCCCAAAAGAGCCATTACATCAGTAATAGTCAGCATGATATGTTCGAGACGCAATGGCTCAGATACGGAAAAATTTTAAAATTTCATTTTTGACATATGATAAAAAAAGAAAATTATCTTGAAAGAAAGAAATTGAAATTGTATAATTAAATGTACGATTGTGAAATCGTATCAGGGTGTCAAAAATAGCAAAAAATATATGCAAAGGGGACGTAAAGTATGCCTAGAATTGAAGAGATTTTACAGGTTTCCATGGATGCGAGAGCATCCGATATCCATTTAACCGCAGGTCTTCCTCCGAAGATGCGTGTTAACGGACATCTTTTGAACATGGATTTCCCGGTAATGAAGCCGGAAGATACCATGGAAATCGTTCGTCAGATTATGACCGACCACCAGAGAGCCATGTTTGAAGAGCGTGGTGAACTGGATATGTCTTTCGCGGTAACAAACCTCGGACGTTACCGTGTAAACGTTTTCCGTCAGAGAGGTTCCGTGGCAATGGCGATGCGTGCCGTTAATACGGTTATTCCTACTCCTGCACAGTTAGGTGTTCCCAATGCGGTTGTTGAATTATATAACCGTAAGAGAGGACTTGTTCTGGTTACCGGTCCTACCGGTTCCGGTAAATCTACTACACTGGCTTCCATTATCGATAAAGCAAACAATAACCGTGATGCACATATTATCACACTGGAAGACCCGATTGAGTATTTGCACATTCACAAGGTTGCCATGGTTAACCAGCGTGAAATCGGTTTTGACTCCATGAGTTATGCGAATGCACTTCGTGCAGCTCTTCGTGAAGACCCCGATATCATCCTCGTAGGAGAGATGCGTGACTACGAAACGATTTCCGTAGCCGTAACCGCAGCCGAAACCGGACACCTTGTATTGTCCACCCTGCATACCATCGGTGCAGCATCTACCATCGACCGTATCATCGACGTTTTCCCGCCTCATCAGCAGCAGCAGATTCGTGTTCAGCTGGCAAACGTTCTTGAGGCTGTTATTTCCCAGCAGCTGGTTCCTACCGCAGACGGAAGAGGCCGTGTGGCTGCATTCGAAGTAATGCTCGGTAACCATGCGGTACGTAACCTGATTCGTGAAGGTAAATCCCACCAGTTAATGTCCGTAATGCAGACCAACCGACGTTCGGGAATGGTTACCATGGACGAAGCTTTAACCGAGCTTTATCTGGAAGGAAAAATCGATCAGGAGAACCTTGTGGAATTCGCACAGGATCCTGTCGGCATGATTCAGAAACTCGGCTTAAAGGGTGTTTCTGTAGGAAATTAATTTTTGTTTATTCTTTCGGGCAGGTTTTATGCCTGCCCGAAATTTTTTTCTTAACCGGCAGTACTATTAAAAAATTCGTTACCGGTTCCGGCATTCAAATTTTTTTCATTTCATTTTTCTGTTTTTTAATCCACTTTTTTGTTTCTCATTTCATTTTAAATTTTCATTTTGTTTTTATTTCTTACTTCAATTTGTCATTTTGTTTGTCATCATTTTGATCTTTTACAGCTTTTCTATTACTTATCGGGCGATTGTTCGACAACTTATCAATCTGTGAATCAACCTGTTTTTACCTAAGTTTTTTTGAAGCATTTTCAAAGATTTTTCGATTGAATTTTCTAAGATTTTTCATGAAAAATAATCAGGAATTTTATCGTAATGATTATCAAAAATGTAATCATATTTTTTATCAATGTAATTTTACGAAAAGGATATTACAGCCTGTATTGATTCAATAAAGGACTGCGAAAAAAGGAAGGGAGAAGAGATGTTTAGTGTGATGATATCCTCCGCCATCGCGGGGATGAAAAGTTTTATGGTGAATGTGGAAGTGGATGTATCAAACGGTCTTCCGGGGTTTGAAATTGTCGGAATGGCGGCAGGAGAAGTGAAGGAAGCCAAGGAACGGGTCCGGGTTGCTCTTAAGAACATCGGAATCGTGATGCCTCCGAAGAAAATTACGGTGAATCTGTCGCCGGCCAGCCTTCGGAAAACCGGAACAGCACTGGATCTGCCGATTGCGGTAGGGATTTTAACGTCCATGGAAATTCTTCCGCCGGATGCTGCCGAAGGAATTTTATTTATGGGAGAACTGGGTCTAAACGGCGAACTCAAATTTGTCAGTGGTGTTTTGCCGAGTGCGATGATGGCGGAAAAAAACGGAATAAAAACCTGTATAGTCCCGAAATGCAACGAAATGGAAGGAACGGCGCTGGAAAAGACAAGTGTACTGGGGTTTGAATCCCTTCCGGATATTCTGGAATTCTTATACACCGATGAAAGAGGAAGAAAAATGTTATGTAAACCAAAAAAGATTAACCCGAAAGACTTAATCGAAAAGTCCTGTTTCGACGGGCCGGACTTCGGTGAGGTGAAAGGGCAGGAAGGCCTGAAAAGGGGAGCGCTTATAGCAGCGGCCGGGTTCCATCATTTTATGATGATTGGGCCGCCGGGAGCCGGAAAAACCATGATTGCCAAGCGAATTCCTTCAATCCTTCCGCCGCTTACCGTAAAAGAGTGTATGGAGGTATCACAGATTTACAGCATTAACGGAATGTTAAGTGAAGACAATCCGCTAATTATAAAACGGCCTTTCTGCAGCCCGCATCATACGGTGACGGAACCCGCCATGACAGGGGGCGGAAGATGCGCCAAACCCGGGCTTGTTTCCATGGCGCATCGGGGCGTTCTGTTTCTGGATGAGGCTCCGCATTTTTCCAAAGCTGTACTCGAGGTATTAAGGCAGCCGATGGAAGATAAAATCATCGAGATATCCAGAAGTTATGGTACTTACCGGTATCCTGCGGATTTTATGCTGGTCATTGCATCGAATCCCTGTCCCTGCGGTTACTATCCGAACCGGAATAAATGCCGCTGTACGGAAGAGGAAATCCGCCGGTATATGTCCAGGATTTCCGGACCGGTTATGGACCGGATTGATCTTACCGTTTATGCACCGGCCGTTACGCTTCAGGAATTATCCGCCTCGAAACAGAAGGAGATTTCAAGCGCAGACATGCGTATCATGCTTAAAAGAGCGAGAAAAATCCAGGAAGAACGTTTTCGCAATCTGCCGATTTCTTTTAACGGGGAAATGTCGGTAAAGGAAATCGAACAGTTCTGCACGTTGGAAAAAGATGCCGGAATCTATATGGAAAGGGCTTTCGATAAACTGGGGCTAAGCGCCAGGGCCTATCATAAAGTTTTAAAAGTGGCAAGAACCATCGCGGATCTGGACGGAAGCAGGCATATCGGAGTGAACCATTTATCCGAAGCAATCGGGTACCGGACTTTCGTGCAGACGGATATCTGAAGGCGCGAAAAAACGATAGGAAATTCGGTTAAGAAACAGATGAAACACCTGTTTAAAGAAGAATAGAAAAAAAGGAGGGAAAAGATAAAACAGAAAATGGAGAAAGAAATTAAAACTGTGAAAAAAAGAGAGCAAAAGAAAGAAGGAAGTTGAGTAAATGAAACAGAACAAAGAAGAAAATCGGGTAAATGATAAAAAAGAAACGAATGACGAAAAATTCCGTCAAAAAGCGATTGCCTGTGCTCTTTATGCCATCCCGAAACTCGGTTCGAGAAAACTAAACAGACTGACGGAATATGCACACACTCCGGAAGGAATTTTAAAAATGCGACCTTCGGAAGCAAAAGAAATCATCGGGTCGGATTTGCTTAGCGAGGTTTTAACGTGCTATGAAAACAATCCGGAGGAACTCATCCGGCGGATGGAACAGTTTTATGAGGAATATGTAAAGGACGGAATAAACTTTGTTTTCATCGGAGAAAAGGAGTATCCGAAGAAACTGCTTCGTCTGCCGGATGCACCGTTCGGACTTTTTTATAAGGGAAGTCTGCCGGATGAAGGAAGACCGGCGGTTTCAATCATCGGGGCGAGAGAGTGCTCGGAATACGGAAGAAGATGTGCGGAACTCTTCGGAAAAGTACTGGGCGGAAACGGAGTACAGATTATCAGCGGAATGGCCAGGGGAGTGGACGGTATTTCGCAAAGTGCCGCGCTTGATGTCGGAGGATCTTCGTTTGGAATCTTAGGGTGCGGGGTGGATATTATTTATCCGAAAGAAAACCGGTATCTGTATGAGAATCTTTGCAAAAACGGCGGAGTGATTTCCGAATATATTCCGAAAACGGAAGCGAAGAGCAATCTGTTTCCGGCAAGAAACCGGCTTATCAGTGCGTTTTGCGATATTCTTTTAGTCGTGGAAGCCAGAAAAAAGAGCGGGACTTATATCACGGTCTGTCAGGCG
>OMRN01000433.1 GCA_900313265.1 uncultured Lachnospiraceae bacterium
TATCACACTGTTGCAGTCCGCAATCTTCTTATTCTGTTTTTCATATACGCTTTCGTTTCTCTCAATCCGGTAACTGTCGGCAACCTGCGTCAAGTCGTATTTCGGAAAAACGGACGCATTGGATTTTTTAATTTTCTCCACGCGGTCCTTTAAAACATCCGCAATCGCCCGGCACTGACCTTCATCGATTCCGATGATGTCGATGCAGATATAATTTCCGTTACTGTATGCATCAATCAGTTCCCATGCAAACTCCGGAGAAAGAGAAGTTTTATCCGAAATAACGGCAAGCGTTTCTTCGTCAAGCAGATTCTCCGTAAAGGATGCTGCAATATCCGGACCGTATTCATGTCCCTGAATCTGCGGGTATTCCACGCTGTAGTGATCATCCGCAAAATAGCGAAGGTGGACGGTGGGTACTCTGTCATAATCAAGCTGCATTACCACGGAGCCGGCAAGATAATCCCGGATTGCATCATAACTGCGCTGGTAGTTTCGGTACATTTCTACGGCATTGTCCATATCCTGAACTTCCGTCGCGCTTAAATAACCCTTTTCGCTGTCCGCCGTTTTCTTTGCTGCCGCCATCTGTGATTCCAAATCCGCAGCCGGTTTTACTTTGGATGCCTTATAACTTTTGTATATGCCGTAACAGTTTCCCAGAATTGCGAAAACAAGGGCAAAAATCAGAATCATTCGCCATTTTAACAAAACACGGTAAATTAAATTCTTCACATTCACGGTAAATTCGTTCTTGTTCATCTTTTTTCGTATCCCTTCTTCCCCTTTGTTTTCGAATCCTCCGCCCATAGACGGTGAGCCGTTACATGGCTCCGTTTCCGTGGAACACAATGGCTATCGTTTTGAAAATGATTTTAAAATCAAGTCCGAGCGACCAGTCCATGATATACTGCAAATCCAGTTTGACAACTTCTTCGAAATCCGTAATCTCACTTCGTCCGCTGACCTGCCAAAGGCCTGTGATTCCCGGCTTGGTTGCCAGTCTTGCGCGGTGGTGCAGCTGGTATTTCTCCCATTCATCCACTGTCGGCGGTCTGGTTCCGACAAGCGACATCTGCCCGAGCAGAACATTGAAAAACTGCGGGAACTCATCGATACTGTGATTTCTCATAAACTGGCCGATGCCGGTTTTCTTTCTCCCGTCCGGAAGAATCTTATTTCCGATAATTCTCGGATCGAAATCCATTTTAAACATCATGCCGTCTTCGTTACGGTTCTGGTCCAGAAGCTCTTCTTTGCGTTTCTCGGCATCGGGAACCATGGTCCGGAATTTAATCATTTTAAACTTCTTGCCGTTCATTCCGATTCTCTCCTGCGTAAAGAAAATCTTTCCCGGAGAGCAGATTAGAAGAATCGGTGCAAAAATAACGGTAAGCAGTATTGTTATGATGCTTCCGATGATTCCTCCGATTACATCCACCAGTCTCTTGGTAAAAAGCTGTCCCGTGGTTGCATAGCCGATACTGGTCGTAATGACATCCTGATCGGCGATTTCTTCGAGAATCTGCGGACGGTCATCGATATGGGTGATTTCCGAAAGTGCCATATGCATGGTGACGCCCGTTTCGGAAATTCTCTTTACAATGTCCACGATTTCGGGGTCACCGAGTTTTGTTACGACAAAAACCTCATCCACCCATCCGTGGCAAACATATTCCGGCGAATGCTCGAAATCGGAAACAACCGGCACACCTAAAATTTCCGTTCCGACCTCATTTTCATCAATTACCACCGCGCCGGAAATCCGGTAAAATTCATAGTTGTGGTTCTTGATGGTACGGATGATGTCTTCGATTTTATCCTTGTTTGCAATAACGATTAAAGAGCGGTCCCCGCTTTTTTTCATTTTTCTGGCAAGACGCATTTTCCTAAGCATTCTCGTCAGATAGGAAAGAAGCACATGGATTAATCCGCAGTAAAGCATCGTAATACGGGAGATGAGCTCGCCCTGCTTGGTAAAGTACACATAGAAAATCGCCAGCAGAATGACTACGGTTGTATGCCTCAGTGCATAGGCAAATTCCCGGTACGGTCCTCTTTTTAATATGTTTTTGAACGTTTCAAGGAAATAGATCACGCATAAATCATCAATCAGCAGAAAAAGCGCCATATTCCGGTAAGACTCGTTCATCCACATATCGAGCCTGGCATGACGAAAGAAATAAGCCAGGACAAACGATACCTGAATACAGATTATTTCGATTAAGATAAAATCCCAGTGCTTAAGCCACCCTTTTGATGTCTTCTGATACATGTCCTATTCCCTGCCGCCGCTGTGTTCCAATCCGTTCCAGATTGCGTTTAAGCGCTCGATAATATAATTCCAGCGATACGCCTCATCAATTCTTTGAATCGCTTTTTCCCCGAGAAGGCGAATTTCCTCCCCGCTCATCGCATCCGTTTTTTCTATTAACGCAGAAAGATTTCCTTCTTCCTTCGTCCAGTAAAGTGCCGCATCCCTGGCCACTTCTTCATTGAATCCGACCTTATATAACAGATTCAGTTTTGTACTGCATAACGATTCGAGCAGACTCGGATTGGTTCCCCCGACTTCGTGCCCGTGCAGATAACCGTACGCTTTTTCCCGGATCTTCTTTAAGAGTTTCTGATTATAGACCGTTCCCGCAAAGCAGATTCTTGGATCGGACGTAAATGCATACTCCTTATCAAGCTTTGTGTAAAATTTCGAATTGGGTGTTGTAATAATGACCAGACTTTTCTCCGTTTTCGATTTCATGAATTCGCGGATGATGGTTTCGAAATTGTTCTCGGGAACAAAACGTCCGACAATCAGATAATACTCTTTACCGGATAAGTCATTTTTCTGAATCCAGTCCCTGTAAACCGGATCGTCATCTGCCATTTCGGAATATTTCTCATCCACGCCGTATGCAACATAGGTCGTATTCGGATGAAACGATTCATACTGTTTACGGATATAGTTCTCGATATTGAGGCTGTCGCATGCCACCAAATCCGCATTTTTTACCATCTTTTTTTCGGAAATTTTCCAGTAAGCACGAATCGGCGGTGCCCATTTGGACCGCTTCCATTCATGACCGTCCGGATTGATAATCACCCTGCCGCCAAGAGCATGGATTCTCTTAACATATTTGCGGAAAAACGGGCCGATACGGCATGCCATGATATAGACAACCGGACTTTGAATCTTATACTTCTCGATATAACCGATGACAAATTTTAACGAATCCAGATCATACTGGATTGCCTGCGCGGAACCGATCCCGGTATTGACCGGAACCAGATAACAAATGGCATTACAATAGAGAAACTCCCTGTCGCTTATCATTTCCGCTCCGGAGAGTTTGTCCACTTCCATGCAGCCCTCGCCCCGGGCTTTGCACGAAACAAAATATTGATTTTTGCCGTTTGAATCTCTTTCGACGAGCCCCTTTACAAAGGTTTCGAAACCTCCGTACTGCCCGATGGACTTGCAGCCAACGCAAAAAACAACCTTCTCCTTGTTCTTAAGGAGACCGGCAATTCTGTCATTTGCATTACTGTCTGCCTGAGTTCCCAATCCGATTACCTTACCCGAGTTTCGCGGTTAACGTTACAAATCATGCATCAGGCAAAAAGGTCCGGACGAACCTTCTCGCCCAACATAATCCATAGAATTATACCACAAATTCTCGTGTCTGTCATTGAGAAAAGCACAAAATCTTGTCTTTATTCGCAAAAAATTATGATTTGGAAGTCTTTTTCCGACGAGGGAATCTTTGCCATCCCGCAAAGAGGCAGATGCCAAGCAGGGTCATAAGCGACAGAATGTCGCCGAGAATCCATTTCTTCGCCTCGGGAACATAGAATTTAACCGTACCGCTGTATCCGCCCGGAATGAAGATGACAGCCGTTCCGGCCGGGCTTTTGGCGGTTTCGAAACGTTCGCCTGAGCTTACATCTTTTGCAACATAATACGGATAATACGTCATCGGGGTCGCAAGCTCCCATGACTCCGGATACGCTTCCGTAACGGGGATCGTCAGCGTGGAACCTTTCTTCGTATAATCGTTCGGAACCCATGCACCGCTTCGAAGGCCGTCAATCGTGGTATCCGTGTAAAGATATTCGGCCTGGATCATGGTGCGGCCCTTGTTTACGCCGACTTCCGAATAAGGTGCAAAATACTCGGTCTGGTCCGTTAAGGACTGGAAATTAAAGTATGCAACCAAAACGGCAAGTCCGATTAATATGATGTATACAAGATTACCGCCCGAAAGAATTTCCTTTTCTTTCTCACCGGACTTTGCTGCATTTTTATCCTCTTCCCTGATTTGCAGGAATGCCGTAATCATCAGCGCGAAACAGAATGTGGCAATTCCCAGATATCTCCAGGGGAACTGGACCATTCCGAATAATTTTCCGAATACGGGCAGATTTTCAATCTGTTTCCAGGGGAAATAGTAGGTTGTAATATAGCTTGCAAAAATCCCGAGAATGCAGGAAATAAATACGGTTTTTGCGCTCTCGGTTTTTCGCTTCTTTGAAAGCAGACGGATGCCGAATGCGGTAATTAACATGCCAAACGGTATTGCCAGTCCTAAGGACATTCCCATTTCGTCGCGTAAATCCGAAGTTAAGATGCTTGACTGCCCGTATAAATCCATCTGCGAACCGAACAGTTCATAAATCGAAAGGGCATTTTCATAAAGATATACATCGAATTTTTCAAAAACATACAAATCCATTCCGTACGACTGAAGGAAAGGAATTAAGAACCATAAATTCAGCATGATTACCAGCAATGCGCTGACGCAAAGAGACAAAAACGTCTTTATCCGGAACGTTCTGTTTGCACAGATTAGCAGCGTCAGAATCATGAAGATTCCGATCATTTCACAGCTTAATATATGGGACTGGAGAATTCCGGTCAGCCCGAGTGCAAGAAGCAGAGTCCCCTTTGA
>OMRN01000423.1 GCA_900313265.1 uncultured Lachnospiraceae bacterium
GAAAGTGCGCTGATGGCAGCGAACATTGCTCCCGGGATGAACCGTGAGTTCACGGCGGAGTCCTGGATTCATTTAATTCCGAAGAAAACCTGGTATAACTGCATAAGCGATGCCGAAAATCGAATAGACAGGACGTTAAAAAAAGAAGATCTGGATATTCAGGGTTATGATCTTGATCCCGAGATGATTAAAATTGCCAGAGAGAATGCCAGACTTGCCGGGGTGGAGCAGCTGATTCATTTTCAGACAAGGGATGTGAAGGATTTATCTCATCCGAAGAAATACGGTTTTTTGATTACAAATCCTCCCTATGGAGAGCGACTGGAAGAGAAGAAAGAACTGCCGGAGTTATACCGGATGATCGGAGAGAGATATCGTGCACTCGACAGCTGGTCGATGTTTTTAATTACATCTTATGAGAATGCCGAGAGGGACCTCGGAAGGAAAGCGGATAAAAACCGTAAGATTTATAACGGCATGATGAAGACCTATTTCCTTCAGTATAACGGTCCGAAACCTCCGAAAAGAGAAAAAACGGACAGCAATATCTAGATTCGGCTCTTACTGCCGTAGTTCGGAACAATAAGAACGGAAATGCAGTCCGGAACGGCGTAAAATGAATTTTGACTGAAATAGTCACATTTTTGCAAGAAATTAATTCGTAATTTAACTTTCAATATGTTGATTCTTAAATATTATGTCAACCAATATGCGAATCCAAACGAAATAAGTGTTATGTAAACCAGACTACGCTAAGCCAAACTAAACGAAAGCGGACTAATATTTTAATGGTGACAGGCACCCGAAGCGGAAAAGTGACAGGCACCATTAAGGACAGGGGCATAAAGGAAAATGAAACGTGTAATAGTGGCAACCGGAAACAAGGGAAAAATCGTCGAGATAAAATCCATTGTGAATGATCCGGAAGTAGAAGTGCTTTCGATGAAGGAGGCCGGAATCGAGGCCGATATTGTCGAGGACGGAAAAAGTTTTGAAGATAATGCGATTATAAAAGCAAGGGCAGTATGGGAAATCTGCCACGAACTGGTGTTGGCGGACGACTCCGGTCTCGAAGTGGATGCGTTAAATAAAGAGCCGGGAATATATTCCGCAAGGTATATGGGTGAGGAGACACCGTACAGCATCAAAAATGCCGATATTATCAAGAGGCTTGAGGGCGTGCCTGACGAGAAGCGGACGGGACGTTTTGTATGTGCGGTTGCGGCTGTGCTTCCGGATGGTGAGGAAATTATTGTAACAAAGACCATGGAAGGCCGGATCGGATATGAGGAACGAGGGACAAACGGATTCGGCTATGATCCGATTTTTCTGCCGGACGGATATAACTGCAGTTCGGGAGAACTCCCGATGGAAGAGAAGAATTTAATTTCCCACAGGGGGAAGGCATTCCGCAGAATGTGGGAGATTCTGGCAAAACTTGATGCAAAATAAACGGATGAAAAAAGAATGAAAATACTGGTAGTAAGTGATACACATGGAATCGACAGACCTTTCTATGATTTGTATCGGAATTTGAAAAAAATGGACATGGTGATTCATTGCGGGGATTTGCAGGGAAGCGAGGAGGACTATTCCCGTTTCTTAAACTGTCCGTTTGCCGCGGTGAAAGGGAATAATGACTTTTTTACCATGCTTCCGAAGGACCGTGTTTTTGATTACGGCGGAAAGCGTTTTTTCGTAACTCACGGTCATTATTACAATGTTTCTTCCGGATATGAACGGCTGATCGATGAGGCGAAAAGCCGGGGATGTGATTTTGCGCTGTTCGGGCATACACACCGGCCTTATTACGAAGTCCATGACGGAATTCATATCATTAACCCGGGAAGCCTGAGTTATCCGAGACAGTACAGCCACAGGCCGTCGTATGCAATTATCGAGGTGGATTCGGCAGGAGATGTGAAGGTAAGTTTAAGGGAAGTCGAGTAATCGAAAGCAGCAAATAAATACAGCGAACAAATGCAGTAAATAAACGCAGCAGAATATGCGGTAATTAAAGCTGTAATGCAAATATTTAATAAGAGGGGGGCAACATGTTAAACGAAAACAAAATCTGGTTTGGGAAATCAGG
This sequence comes from uncultured Lachnospiraceae bacterium, assembly GCA_900313265.1. Classification (GTDB taxonomy): domain Bacteria; phylum Bacillota; class Clostridia; order Lachnospirales; family Lachnospiraceae; genus UBA3766. The sequence goes on from OMRN01000423.1 coordinate 2,093, forward strand.
TAATACCAAAATTTATGCACTTCCGAAAATGGCGAACCGCCACGGAATGATTGCCGGAGCAACCGGTACCGGTAAAACCGTAACGCTGAAAGTTTTAGCGGAGTCTTTTTCTTCCATCGGAGTACCGGTATTTTTGGCCGATGTAAAGGGAGATCTCGGCGGAATGTGCAATCCCGGTGTCGAGACGGAAGATATGAAAGCACGTATCGAACGGTTCGGGCTGGAAGAAGAGGGATTTAAATTCGAATCATTTCCGACTGTTTTCTGGGATGTCTATGCCGAAAAGGGTCTTCCGCTTCGTACGACCATCAGTGAGATGGGACCGGTTCTTCTTTCCAGAATTCTGGAACTGAATGAAATCCAGTCGGATATCTTAAGCGTCGTATTTAAGATTGCGGATGACGAGGGACTGCTGCTTATCGATACGAAGGACCTTCGTTCCATGCTGACCTATGTCAGTGAAAACAATAAAGAATTAAGTTCCCGCTACGGAAGTATGTCATCCCAAAGTTTAGGAGCGATTATCCGTTCCCTGATTGCGCTGGAAGGACAGGGCGGAGAGCAGTTCTTCGGCGAGCCGGCACTTGATATTCGTGACTAGATTGCCTGCGATTATACCGGAAAAGGAAAAATCAATGTTTTAGACTGTCAGAAACTAATCAATAATCCGACGATGTATTCGTCCTTCATGCTCTGGATGCTTTCGGAACTCTATGAAACCCTTCCCGAAGCGGGAGATCTGGACCGGCCGCGCATGGTATTTTTCTTTGATGAAGCGCATATGCTTTTTGACTCCGCAAGCAAATCGCTTCTTGATAAAATCGAGCAGATTGTAAAATTAATCCGCTCAAAGGGAGTCGGCGTATTCTTTATTACCCAGAATCCGAAAGATATTCCGGACGGGGTATTGGGTCAACTCGGAACCAAGATTCAGCATGCACTTCGTGCGTACACGCCGTCCGAATTAAAGTCTGCAAAGGCAGCGGCCCAGGCATTCAGGGAGAATCCCGCCTTTGATACATTCCAGGTTTTAACCGAACTCGGCATCGGCGAAGCGCTTGTTTCCGTTTTGGATGAAAGCGGTGTTGCGACGATTGTAGAGCGTTGTAATATCCTGCCGCCTCAGAGTCAGATGGGTGCCATCGATGAGGCAACCAGAAATTCAAAAATTCAGTCAGAGCAGCTTTACATCAAGTATGTGGAGTCCGTCGACCGTGATTCCGCCTATGAATTCTTACAGCGAAAAGCGATAAGTGATGCTGAGGAAAAAGCCAGAGCCGAAGAAGTGGCAAGAATCGAAAAACAGCGTGCGGCAGATGAGGCTGCGGCATTAAAAGAAGCAAAACGTCAGGCGGATGCGGAACGAAAAGCCGCCGAAAGAGCAGAAATTCAGGCGCAGAAAGAAGCGGAACGTCAGGCAATTGCAGAACAGAAAGCCGCCGAGAAGGCTGCGCTGGCCGCGCAGAAACAGGCAGAGAAAGAGGCACTTGCCGCTCAGAGAGCTGCGGAAAAAGAAGAGGAAGCCAAGAAACGTGCGGTAAAGAGTGCCGGAAAATCCGTTGCAAATTCCGTTGCCGGAACAATCGGAAGAGAAGCCGGTAAAAACCTCGGAAAATCGGTTGGCGGTTCCTTCGGAAAAACCCTCGGAGGAAATGTCGGTGCATCCCTCGGAAGGGGAATTATCGGAACGTTATTCAGCATTAAGAAATAAATATTTTATAATAATAAAAAGACAGATTCAGCAGATTGGACATAAGGATAGATTTTTACGGACAGGGAATTATCCCTGTCCGTATTAGATTTGCGTGATAAAGCCTTCCGGCAGATACTGTGCATGTACGATTTTTGATTTTTTTGTTAATTCGAAATAACGGGTATTGACAATTCATTTTCGTGTATATTATAATCAACTCACTTTCAAAAAGCGAAACGGTTCTGTTTCGTAATTCCACTTTTTTGTTTATGATTTCAAGAATTCAGCTTGATTTATTTTTGCGTGTCTAAGAAAGATTTCAACATTTTTCATTCATTTTCCAAATCGGAAAAAAATTCAGAAACTGACAATCGTTTGATTTTATTTGTTTATTTTAAGGGAGATTAGAATACAAAAATGAAAGAAAAAAAGAATAATTATTTACTTCGGATCGGCGCGTCAGTCCTGTCTGTGCTGATGATTTTTATACATGTTTTTGCATCGTATCATACCGTTTCAAAAGCGGAAACGATATACGGGGATCATATTATCGAGCAGGGAGAAAACATTCAGTACAGCGATGTTTTTGGTGCGGGAAGCTGGAGTACGCACCGGTATTCCTGGAACGGAAGAATCATTTACTGCATCGAATCGAATAAAGGAGCGCCCGGAAACGGGGCCAATTACGGATCCTCGTATATGGGTGATGTAGAAGGAAAAACAACCGGAATCGACCGCGGACTGCTTGCCTGTGCGATTGCGCACGGACCGGGCGGGGAACTCGATTATGCGGGAAGACAGTGGTGGATTGATCACGGACGACCGGAAATCGGAAACAATGAAAACGGCATGTACGTGGTTACACACATTGCGGCCAATTACGCTTATGCGGGAATCAGTTCCAATACCAGAGAAATCATCTATAAAGGAGTTCCCGGAGATTTATGGGGAATGTTCGATGAGTATATGCAGTTTCTGGGAAAAGTAGCTGCCGGTGAAAGTACGTATCAGCACGACGGAAAGCCGACTTCCTGGGATAATTTCTGGGTTGAAATTCTGATGCCCGGGGAGAATACGGGATGGCAGCAGATGGCTGTTTATGCGGGTGTTCAAAGACATTACGATCTTCCACAGGGAGTGGATATTGTTGTGCCGGTAAGTAAAAGCGGAGACGAAAAACATTCACTTGACGGTGCGGTTTACGGACTTTTCAAAAATGACGGAACCGAAATGGAACGGATTACATTAAGTGGTACAACTACAGCTGTAGGTAAATTTGAAATCA
>OMRN01000336.1 GCA_900313265.1 uncultured Lachnospiraceae bacterium
CGGAGGAATGGTGGATGTTGCGGCACCTTTTGCCGAACTTCGTAAGATTCCTTTTGAGCCGGAGAGAATCAATGCGCTTCTCGGAACTGATGTTTCCAAAGAAGAGATGCTTGCGATTTTTGACCGTCTGGAACTTACCTTAAATGACGATCAGACCGAGATTACGATTCCGTCCTTCCGCCAGGATCTGGAAGGCTTCTGTGATATCGCGGAAGAAGTGGCGAGATTCTACGGATACGACAAAATCCCCGTAACCCTTCCGAAGGGTGCTTCGGTTGCCGGAGGATTATCCTATAAACTCCGTATTGAGGCAAAATGCAGGGATATTGCGGAATACTGCGGCTTTTCACAGAGCATGACCTATTCCTTCGAAAGTCCGAAGGTGTTCGATAAACTTCTTCTGGATAAAGAGGATTCTTTACGAAAGGCGATTGTCATTTCCAATCCGCTCGGAGAAGATTTCTCCATCATGAGAACACTGCCGTTAAACGGTATGCTGACTTCGCTTGCAACCAATTTTAACCGCAGAAACAAAAATGTAAAACTTTACGAACTGGCCAATATTTATCTGCCGAAGGAACTTCCGCTTACGGATTATCCGGACGAAAGAATGCAGCTGACCTTCGGATTCTACGGAGACGGCGATTTCTATTCCATGAAGGGCGTGATTGAAACACTTCTTTCCGGACTCGGCGCAAAGAAGAAGGAAGAGTACGATCCGGCATCGGACAAGCCGTTCTTACATCCCGGCCGTCAGGCAAATGTGATTTATGACGGGGAAGTCATCGGATACCTCGGAGAGGTTCATCCGCAGGTTGCCGATAACTACGGAATTAAAGGAAGGGTATATGTTGCGGTACTCGATATGCCGAAGATTATGCCGATTACTTCCTATGACCGTAAATTTGAAGGCATTGCCAAATTCCCGGCGGTTACCCGTGATATCAGCATGGTTGTTCCCAAATCGGTTCTCGCCGGTGAAATTGAGCGCATGATTGCCCAGCGCGGCGGAAAAATCCTTGAAAGCTATGAACTTTTCGATATTTACGAGGGAGAGCAGATTGACAGGGAGCATAAATCCATGGCATATGCACTTGTTTTCCGTGATAAGAATAAGACTTTGCAGGATGAGGATGTCAATGCGGCTATGAAGAAGATTATGAACGGACTTACATCGCTCGGAATCGAACTTCGTAAGTAAGTACACGAATCGTTCTGCACCGTTCGTCATTCTTGTAAAGATCCGGAACGGATTATGTGACATAACGAAACTGTACAATGCGGTGCATGGCGGAGTAATCTGTAAATAAAAAGGGGGGAAGTGTATGCGGCAGTTTCAGTTTCCGTATGAAAATGAAGACAAGTTTGTAAACAGTCTTCGAAAAATCAAGCAGTGGTGCAATTCATCGGTTACTTCGGCAGTACTTTTTCAGGTTTACACGTATACGCTTAACCGGCCGAAGGTGGAAACCGTCTGTGCCATCATCGAAAAAGAGATTCCCGACAGTTATATCATGGGATGCTCGACAAACGGCAATATTTTATTCGGGGATTACTGCGATTCGGAAGTCGTTGTAGTCTGCTCGGTATTTGAGTATTTTACGACCAAAATCAAAATCCTTCAGTTCCCGATTAATCCGCAGAATGCAAAGGAAGTTACGGATACTCTGATTCGTGAAACAAAAGAAAATGACTGGTGTAAATGCGTAATGTGCTTTACCACAATCCGCGGCATTTCCACTTCCGACTTCTGCGATAATCTTAAGAATCTTCCGGAACATATCCAGTTCTTCGGCGGCGGAGCCATGAACATCGATATGAATTCCGATTATGCGTTTGTCTTTTCTTCCGCCGGAAAAATCTCTGACCACTCGATTGTCTTTGCGCTGATGGGCGGTGAGGATTTTAACGTGGAATCCACGTTTATTACCGGATGGAAGCCTCTCGGCCGTAATCTTTTAGTAACGAAAGCCGAAGGCCCGATTCTTTACGAACTCGAAGGAAAACCGGCTTACGATACCTACTTCAAGTACTTAAACATCAAAAATGATGAGCATTTCTTTAACAATACCCTGGAGTTTCCGTTCTTTTACGAACATAACGGAATCAATATTTTAAGAGCGCCTACGGCAGCACAGGAAGACGGAAGTCTGGTCATGACGGCCAATATGGAAGAGAATGTGAAAGCCAGAATTGCTTACGGGGATCCGTGGACCATTCTTGCAAAGGTCGATGAGGAAGCGTTAAATTTCAAGAATTTTATTCCGGAAGCCCTTTTTGTATTCTCCTGTGCAGCCAGAAAAACGTTCTGGGGAGTGGAGGAAGCCGGAAAGGAAACCAGGCCGTTCCAGTCGTTAGCTCCGACATCCGGATTCTATACATCCGGAGAATTCTTACGTACCGACGGTCATGTGAATCAGCATAATGTAACACTGGTGGTTGCTGCCATGCGTGAAGGCAAACGAAATCTCGACAAAATGCCCGAAGCGGAATTAAACGAGCAGGAGTTTTCGGGAAGTGTTTCGATGATTAACCGTCTGGCTACCTTTATTCAGGCTGCGACGGAGGAACTGGAGGAAGCGAACGAACAGTTAAGACTGGCAGCAATTATTGACGGTCTTACTCAGATTTACAACCGGCGGGAAATTCAAAGAAGAATTATTGAAGAAGCAGATGCGGCAAATGCCGTATTTTCGGAGAATAATCCGGAAAAAGCTGTAAAACCGAACTGCTTAATTATGATTGATATCGATGATTTCAAGACGATAAATGATGAATTCGGGCATCAAAAGGGAGATGAGGTTTTACAGAAACTTGCCGAAATGATGAAGACGATTTCAACCCAGAATGTACCGGACAGCAGTGTGGGACGATGGGGCGGAGAGGAATTCATGATTCTTCTTCCGAATACGGATATTAAGAAAGCATCGGTCATTGCGGAACTTTTACGCGTAAACTTTGCTTCAATTGATTTTGAGGAGGCGCATTACCGGACAATCAGTGTCGGTGTGACGCAGATGATTCCGGGAGAAGATGCCGATACATACTGTATGCGCGTGGATACGGCCCTTTATCGGGGAAAGAATAACGGAAAGAACCAGGTGGTTGTACTGTAATTTAAGCCGGATTATTCCGGATGGAGATATTTTGAAAAATTACTGCCGGAGGTGTTATGCCTCCGGCAGTTTAAATGTATCTGCTTCGTTTTTTATGACATCTTCATAGCCGCTTAGCGCCGCAAAAGGTGCAAACTGGGCGGCACGGTCATGTAAGGACATATGCGGCCTCTTTTCGGATACATGGTGCTCAAGGTCAATGATGTCTTTGTAGATTTCTCTCGGATTCGGTTCTTTTTCCGTAATTCCCTTTGTCATAATCTGCCTGCTTTCTTTATTCTCTCATTCCGCTTTGTGTCCGCCGATCTGACGGTTTCTTTCGATGGCGGTTCCGCCTTCTTCCAAATTCATTCCCTTTAAAATAACATTTTTGCCGAATTTTTCCTGAAGTGCCAGCGTGGCTTTCTGCATTCGCCGTTCACGTTCTTCGTCCGCTTTTTCTTTTTCTTTATCCGTCTGAATTTCCATGCCGGCGTTATTACCGGAAAGATCGAATAAAGAAAGCTGGGTACCTTCGTCTGTCGGGATTTCATCCTCGTGAAGGAGATTGCAGGCGCAGATTGTAATCCGGCGAATTAACAAATCGGGGTCAACGATTCGACGATACAAATCGGCTGCGGCACGTACCAGACAGGTGGCGGAAGAGGTGTAATGATCGATGTTTTCGCTTCCGTGTGCATGGGCGGGGGCAGGGCGCCCGTAATAATCGAGTGCGACTTCTCCCGTAAAAGGTCTGCCGGTTAACGCAACATGATAAGTACAGTCTTTCCAGGTGCGTCCGTCTTTTTCGATGACCAGACTTTCCCGGTCATAGTTTATGGTCAGTGTAATCAGTCTGGTAAAATAATCTTTACGGACAAGGTCAAGTGCAAGAGACTGCATCATTTCTTTCACAATCAGAAGACCTTTGTCATATTCGTAGGGCGTGGATAAAACCTGTCCGGACGATAAGGAATTATGTTCCGGACGGTAGGATTTGATTTCTTCGATAGTGGCCGGCTCCCATCCCCAGGCATGGTCGATTAACAGTTCCGCATTGATTCCGAAGGTGCTGTATAAAATATCTTCGTTGGTCAGACTCAGTGCCGCGATGTCGCCCATGGTAAAAACACCGATTTTTTCAAGCCTTTTGGAAATGCCGCGTCCGACGCGCCAGAAATCGGTAAGGGGCCGGTGACACCATAAAAGCTCCCGGTAGGAGATTTCATTAAGTTCGGCAATCCGCACCCCGTCTTCGTTTGCGGGAACATGTTTGGCCACGATATCCATTGCTACCTTGGCTAAGTAAAGATTGCTTCCGATGCCGGCTGTGGCGGTGATTCCGGTGCTTTTTAAGACATCGCGGATCATCTGAATGCACAGTTCCTTTGCTGTCATGCGGTACGTTTGAAGATAGGCAGTGACATCAATAAAGACTTCGTCAATCGAATAAACATGAATATCCTGCGCACTGACATATTTTAAGTAAATCGAAAAAATCTTACCGCTGATTTCTTCATACATACGCATACGGGGCGGTGCGACAATGTAGGAAAGTTCCAGGGACTCATCCGCGGCAAGGGCGTTTGCATCAGAAGAAGAGGAGCGGAAGTGATATTCACCGCTTTCGTCTTTTTCGGCTTTCCCGCGTCGGACGGCGAGATTTAACCGTTCACGGTTCACTTCTTTTACCCGTTCAACCACTTCAAAAAGCCTGGCGCGTCCGGAAATACCGTATGCTTTTAAAGAAGGAGTGACCGCGAGGCAGATGGTTTTCTCGGTCCGGGAAGGATCGGCCACGACAAGGTTTGTCGTCAGCGGATCCAGCCCCCGGTCCATACATTCGACGGAGGCATAGAAGGATTTTAAATCAATTGCAATGTAACATTTATCGTTATCCATAATTCCAAAAAGCAGCCAAAACAAAAACATATGTTCTATAAAATGATTTTATCATTGATGCCGGAATAAAGCAAGGGTTTGCCGATAAATAGAACGAAAGAGGATAAAAGCAAAAAAAGATAAGAAAAAAGGCTGAAAACATATGAAAAACATATGAAAAAACCGAGAATTGCTTTATTTTATGCGGCATAAATGGTAAAATAACATCAAAGGGATTCTTACGGAAAAATCACTCATGGATGTGAGTAAATAAAGCATCGGAAGACATTTAATGAGAATTGTATTTTCCGCAGTGTTCATAGTGGCCATTTTAGGCGTGTTGGTCTGCAGTTTTCTTGCAAAACAGTCCAAGAGGTCTATTGGCAGTGCGGTCGCATTTCTGATGTCATCCTTTACCCTGCCTGTACTGGGCAATCTTTTCCTGATTCTCTTTACCAGTGAAAAAATGGCGTGGATCGGATATTACATCTATTTTTTCGGCATGGATGTAATGATGTTTGCACTGATTCGTTTTGCGTTTAAATACTGCAACGTAACCTGGCCGTATAAGGGCGTTGAGATTTTAGTCAATATTTTCTTCGGCCTGGATGCGCTTCAGTACATCTTAAATCCCTTCCTTCATTTTTCGTTTTCCATTGAGCGGATTACGGTGGACAATCTGGATTATTATCGTCTGGTTCCCTACATGGGGCAGTCATTCCACCGTTTTCTCTGTTACGGATTTTTACTTGCCGTCATTATCATTTTTGCGGTCAAAGCCATTCGTTCGCCGAGAATATACAGGGAAAGGTACACCGTTATTTTAATTTCGATTATTCTGGGCGGTGTGTGCGAAACCTTTTATATTTTCTCGAGAACGCCGATTGATATTTCGGTCGTCGGATTCGTGGGAATCGGGCTTTTTATTTTCTATTTCTCGATTTATTACCGGCCGATGAGGCTTTTGGACCATATGCTTGCAGACTATGTTTCGGACATGCGCCAGTCGCTGTTTATTTTTGACGGAAACCGCAAATGTGTCTGGGCCAACGATCCCGGACGGAGACTATTGGAAATCGAAGACCGGAATTTCGAACAGGTCGATACGAAACTGCAGGCATTTTTTAAGGGCGGCGAACCCCGGAGCGAAAGCGGCGAGTGGAAGATTGAAAGGTCCGTCGGAGAAGGGGATGAGACCCGGTATTACGAAATCGAGAAACATGTTTTAAAGGACCGTAAGGAACATTTAGTCGGATATTTCTTAAGTTTCCGTGACCAGACCGAAGAAAAGAAGAAATATCTTCAGGAAAAATATAATGCGACACATGACCGCTTAACCGGGCTTTACACGAAGGAATATCTGCTTGCAAAAATCCGTGAAAAAATCGACAGCAACCCGGATGAAGAGTATGTCATAGCGTATTTTGACGTAAATGATTTTAAACTGGTAAACGATGTTTTCGGAAACGATTTCGGAGATTTAGTGCTTCTCCGCATTGCCAGACGAATCAAAAAGGAATCATCGGAATATACGCTCTACGGCCGGTTAATCGGTGATACCTTCGGAATGTGTATTCCGAAATCCCGTTTTAATCCCAAAGCGCTGGAAGAGATTCTTTCCCGTTTTACGGTAGCGGAGGGGACGCTTGAATATCACATCATGATGCATATCGGTGTATACGAGGTGAAAGACCGGAATCTCGATGTGTCCGTGATGTTTGACCGGGCCCGTATGGCACTGTCCACGATAAAAGAGGATTGCCGGACGTATATCGCATATTATGACGATAAAATGCGTGAAGATGTTCTCTGGGCACAAAGGATTACCAACGAACTTCCGAATGCACTGGAAGAAAAGCAGATTATGCCGTATCTGCAGCCGATTGTAGGACCGGACGGAAAAACAATCGGAGCC
>OMRN01000350.1 GCA_900313265.1 uncultured Lachnospiraceae bacterium
GTCTTTGTTTTGGTTTTAATTCTGGTAATGGAATTATCCACCGATTTGGGCGTTCTTCCGAGTTTCCTTGCGATTTCCCGATAGGTAAATCCCTGCAGCAGCAGCACAAAAACTTCTTTTTCCCCTTTGCTGAGTGTTTTTTCGATATTCTTTTTTAACAGGTGATAATTCTCGCGATCGATGAAAATATCCTCCGGATTGGCAAGACCGAGCCGTTTTAACGCTTCGGTTCCGGTATGTTCTTCCGTTGTCTCTCCGTTCGGATCCTCATAGTTTAAGGAAATGGAATTGTTTAACATTTCCTGTTTCTTGCGTCCGGCCTTTTCGATGGCCGTTTTGATATTGTTTTCAATACAGATTCTGGCGAAGGTGGAAAACATTGCTTCCTTCGTTTCATCAAAATCGCGAACTGCCTTGAATAAGCCGATCATGCCTTCCTGCAGCACATCCTGCTCATCCGCGCCTTTGATGAAAAATTTCCCCGCCTGAGCTTTGACAAGATTTTTGTACTTTTCGAGAAGATAATCCATGACCTCCACATCCCCTTCGCGGTACATGCGGATTAACTCCTCATCCGAAAATTGTAAATATTTTTCCCCCATCTTTTCTCCCGACAATTCCTTTTTTATTTACACAAATTTAATCCGGCAATAAAGCAGTACCGGTAATAATTGCAGATTCCGATTTACCCGGAGTACTGTCCGGAAGTCATTTGGCAAAATCCCTCTGCCTTACGATTTCGTAGCATAAAACTCCGGCCGCCACGGATGCATTGAGTGAATCGATTTGCCCCTTCATCGGAATCGAAACCGTAAAATCGCATTTTTCCTTCACCAGTCTGGAAACGCCCTCCCCTTCGCTTCCGATCACCAGTCCGATGGCTCCGGTTAAATTCGCCCTGTACATGGTCTCGCCGTCCATATCCGCACAGGCAAACCAAAGGCCCTCTTTCTTTAAATCCTCAATCGTTTTGGCAAGGTTCGTCACCTTCGCGACCGGCAGATAGTTCAGCGCTCCCGCACTCGTTCTTGCAACCGTTGCCGTAAGTCCGACCGCACGGTTTTTCGGAATAATAATTCCGTGTGCTCCCGCCTGATGCGCGGTCCGGATAATCGCGCCGAGGTTATGCGGATCTTCGATGTTATCAAGAAGAATAATAAACGGTGCTTCGTTTTTCTCTTTCGCGGCGTTTAAAATGTCTTCCACTTCGGCATATTCATAGGCTGCGGCATACGCGATCACGCCCTGATGCTTTCCCGTTTCCGATAACTGGTCAAGTCTCTTACTATCTACATAACGAATAAGGGTGTCCTGTTTTTTGGCTTCTCTTTTAATTGACAGAATCGGACCGTCCTGACAGCCGTCCAAAATAAACAGACGGTCAATCGTCTTGCCGCTTCGAAATGCCTCCATTACGGCATTTCTGCCCTCAATTGTAAATTCATGATATCCCATTGTTTCTACTCCACTTCCGACCGGAATGCTTTGATTCCAAGTTTACATAACTTAACAGCACGTTCCTCCTGATTGGTAACATACAGATATCCCATCACGGTTTCCAGCCCGGTAGCCTTATGGTAATCCGCGATATCCGCATTCTTCGCGTGATTTGCGGTTTTTGCATTTTTGCCGCGCCGGTAATAATCTTTTTCCTCGTCGGTTAAAAGTTCCTTAGAGAGCAGGTATTCCGCAATCCACGCCTGCGTCTCAGCCTTTACCAGATTGCTTTTGGCTTTGTGAATCAGATTCACTTTGCAGTTTCCTTCGGAGAGAAGAACGGTCCTTACCACCAGGTCGTAAACATTGTCTCCGACAAAAGCAAGCGAAAGCACCGGGTACGAGAATAAATCACGTCCCGGCAGTTCAAATTCGTTTTCGATTAATTCATGAAATGTTACGCCCTCTTCCATTTCACACCTTCTCTGGTGTCTTCGAGTACAATTCCCTTTTCTAAAAGTTCGGCACGGATTTCGTCGGCCCTGGCAAAATTTTTCTCTTTTCTTGCCGCCTGACGCTCTTCGATTAATTTCTCGATATCGGCATCAAGAAGCTCGGCTTTACGCTCCGTCGTAATTCCCAAAATGTCGCAAAGTTCGTTCAGTTCCGCTAAAAGTGCCGCATCGAATGCCGCGGATGTTTCTTCGGTGATGTTCGTATTCATGAACTTCACCAGTTCAAAAATCGCCGCAATCGCATCTGCGGTATTAAAATCATCATCCATGGCCTCTTCGTACTTGGTACGGAAACTCTTCGCTTCTTCCAAAAGTGCATGCTCGCTTTCGGTGATTTCACCGGTATTTCCCTTTGCGGCAAAATCCCTGGCGCGGTCTGCTGCCGTTAAAATTCTCTCCAA
>OMRN01000242.1 GCA_900313265.1 uncultured Lachnospiraceae bacterium
AACAGCATATAAATCATTCCGGCAAGTAACAGAACCGAAACAATCAGTCCGATAATGTTGATATTTCCGGTAAAAATACTTCCGATCTGGTAAATCAAAAGCGCAATCACATAAGCAAATCCGCACTGATAACCGATGGCAAACCAGGTCCATTTTGCGGAGTTCATCTCTCTCTTAATAGCACCGATTGCCGCAAAGCAGGGAGCGCAAAGAAGGTTGAATACCAAGAAGGACATTCCCGAAACCGCATTGAACTTGGTTGCGAGTACCTGATATTTCGTCATTCCTTCCACGCCGCCGTATAATACACCCATCGTTCCGACGATGTTTTCCTTTGCAACCAGACCGGTAATGGATGCAACCGCCGCCTGCCAGTTGCCCCATCCGAGAGGAATGAAAATCCAGGAAATAAAGCTTCCGACTTTTGCTAAAATGGAAAGATTTACTTCTTCCTCTTCAAGCATTCTGAATGCTCCGTCTGCCACCCCGAAGTTTGATAAGAACCAGATTACGATGGTGGAAAGAAGGATAATGGTTCCCGCTTTCTTAATGAAGGACCATCCTCTCTCCCACATGGAGCGAAGAACATTTTTGAGTGTCGGCATATGGTATGCCGGAAGTTCCATAACGAAAGGAGCGGGATCTCCGGCAAACATTTTTGTCTTCTTAAGCATAATACCCGATACAATAATTGCCGCCATTCCGAGGAAATAGGAACCTACGGAAACAAGCGGAGAACTGTGGAACAACGCACCGGAAACCATTGCGATAAACGGCAGTTTCGCTCCGCAGGGAATAAAGGTTGTCGTCATGATCGTCATTCGACGGTCTCTTTCGTTTTCAATCGTACGCGAAGCCATAACACCCGGAACACCGCATCCGGTGCCGACAAGCATCGGAATAAAGGATTTTCCGGAAAGTCCGAATTTGCGGAAAATACGGTCCAGTACGAATGCGATTCTTGCCATGTATCCGCACGCCTCAAGAAAGGCAAGTAAGAAGAATAATACAAGCATCTGCGGAACGAATCCCAGTACCGCACCGACACCTCCGATGATTCCGTCAAGAACAAGGCTCTTTAACCAGTCTGCGCAGTGCAAGGCATCAAGAATGGTTTCCGCCACTGCGGGAATACTCGGAACCCATACGCCGTATGCTGCGGGATCCGGCTCTTCACCTTCGTATTTTTCATAAACCGCTACCGCATCCACGAGTTCATCGTATGTATAGGTAACATCTTCCGTTGCCAGCGTCTCTTCATCTTCAAGTGTATAATCCGCCGTTGAGCCCGGTTCAACTTCGGCAAAGCCTGCCTTTACCGCATCCACATCCGGCTCCTCGGGAAGTCCGATGAATGCATCGATTACATTTGCCGCATCCCCGTATTCTTCGCTCGCCTCGCCGTATGCGCCGGAGCCGATTCCGAACAGATGCCATCCGTCTCCGAACAGTCCGTCATTCGCCCATCCGGTAAGCAGAGTACCCGGAGCAAAAGGAGCCATCGCCAGGAAATAAACAAGAGCAATGACAACCGCAAAAATCGGCAGACCGAGCCAGCGGTTTGTAACGATTTTATCGATTTTATCCGAAACCGTCATCTCTCCTGCTTTTTTCTTTTTATAGCAGGCCTTGATTACGGAGGCGATATAGATATATCTTTCATTCGTAATAATGCTTTCGGAATCGTCATCCAGTTCCTCTTCCGCTGCACGAATATCTTTTTCAATGTGATTTTTTACTTCTTCGGAAAGGTTTAATTTTTCGAGAACCTTTTCGTCTCTTTCAAAAAGTTTAATGGAATACCATCTTTGCTGTTCTTCCGGAAGATCGTGTACCGTAACCTCCTCAATGTGTGCCAGCGCATGCTCCACACATCCCTGGAACGTATGTTGCGGAATGGTCCTGCCGCCCTTTGCTGCCTTCATTGCTTCTTCGGCAGCCTCCATAACACCTTCGTTTTTAAGTGCGGATATTTCCACAATTTTACATCCGAGCTGTCTTGATAGTTCTTCGGTATTAATTTCATCACCGTTTTTGCGAACCACATCCATCATATTTATTGCGATAACAACGGGAATTCCGAGTTCGGTAAGCTGTGTGGTTAAGTAAAGGTTTCTTTCAAGGTTGGTACCGTCGACAATGTTAAGAATCGCATCGGGTCTGGTTCCGATTAAGTAGTCTCTCGCAACCACTTCTTCCAATGTGTACGGAGACAGAGAATAAATACCGGGAAGGTCTGTGATGATAACATCATCATTCTTCTTTAATTTGCCTTCCTTCTTTTCCACTGTAACACCGGGCCAGTTTCCGACAAACTGGTTGGAACCGGTGAGCGCGTTAAACAGTGTCGTTTTTCCGCTGTTCGGGTTTCCTGCTAGTGCAATTCTGATACTCATATACTTTTCTCCTCCTTCGCGAATTCCGTTTCCTCATTTCGCTTTTCCTGTCGCATTTCGGAATTCGGTTCTTTCTTCATTTACGGATTGTTGGTTTGTTATGTCTAACCCACAGTCCTAAAATACGGAGTCGTTTCAGACTCCTTCATGCCTCGTTTTATTCAACCTCTACCATCTCGGCATCCGCTTTACGAATGCTTAACTCATATCCGCGTACGGTTAACTCCACCGGGTCTCCGAGCGGTGCCACTTTCCTGACATAAACTTCAACACCTTTCGTGATTCCCATGTCCATAATGCGCCTCTTGGTTGCGCCCTCTCCATGCAGTTTCACAACCTTAGCAAATTCGCCTGTCTTTACATCTCTTAGTGTCCTCAACTTTTCTTCCTCCTTCTTTAAATCATAATCTTCTTCGCCAGTTCCTCGCTGACTGCCACCCGGCTTTCCTTAATCTTTACGATAAGATTTCCTCCGAGCATGCTGACGATGCTCACCTCTCCTCCTACGTTAAATCCGAGATCTTCCAGATGTTTTTTTACTTCCGGACTTCCTCCGATTTTTTTAATAATCTGTTCTTCTCCGGGTTCTGCAAAAATGAGCGGCATCATGTTTCTCCTCCTTCTTGCCGATTAGTTATTACTAACCATATCTCATAAATAAAGGCCGGAGATCTCTAACCATAGTAAATTACAGTTAGTCTTCTCTAACCAATACACAGTATAATTAGATATGTCTAACTTGTCAACCGACAATTACAACTTTATATAAAATAATTAATCATGGCCTGTTGTGAAATTGCGAATACACTGCCGCCCGAAGGTCGTATCAGGCATAAAAAAGACCCTTGCAACGCATATGTCACAAGGGTCTGCCGGACACCATATCAATCAGTTCTCCGCCTCATAAATCAGTTCCCCGAGTACGCGAATCAGGTTATCCGCTTCCACCGGTTTATTTAAGTGTGCATTCATTCCGGCCTGCATGGAACGCTGCACATCTTCATCAAACGCATTGGCGGTAAGTGCGATAATCGGAATTCTCTTCGCATCTTCCCTGTCCATGGCACGAATCGCTTTTGCTGCCTCAAGGCCGTCCATGACGGGCATTCTGACATCCATCAGAATCGCCGAATATATGCCGGTCGTACTCTTTTCAAAAAGTTCAACCGCTTCCTTTCCGTTTGAGGCATGATCGGTTTTGATATCCTCCACATCCAGAATATCCGTCATAATTTCGGCATTCAGTTCCATATCTTCCGCTAAAAGAATGCGTCGTCCCGTCAACTTTGCTTTTTGTTTTTCACGGAAAATTTTCATTTTGCTCCGACGGGCAATCTGCTCTAAATTCTCGGCAATATTGGAGGCAAAAAGCGGCTTCACGAGGAAATTCTCAACGCCGGCACTGCCCGCCTCTTCTTTTATATCGCCCCAGTTATAAGCACTCAGCGCAACAACAATGCTCTCACCTTCATAAAGTTTCTTAATTTCCGCAGCGGTTTCCCGTCCGTTCATTCCCGGCATGTTCCAGTCCATAAGCACCAGATTGTAAGGCATAAATTTGGCATGCTGGATTTCCATTTTCCTAAGCGCTTCCTGGCCGCTTGTGCATGCATCCGCCCGGATTCCGACCTCTTCAAGTACTGTTTTGGCATGTTCTGCTTCGATTGGATCATCGTCCACTACCAGAACATACATTAAGGAAAAATCAATTTTACTGTCGGTATCGATACTCTTCTTATCACAGTTTCGAAGCGG
>OMRN01000351.1 GCA_900313265.1 uncultured Lachnospiraceae bacterium
CATGATTCGTCCGGACGAGGAGCCCGAATCGCCGAAGGCATTCCACGGCACGCTCTGGGAGAAGGAAGTCATGGGAATCAGTGCGAAAGATCCGGCCGAGGAAGCCGCCGATGTGGACTGGAACATGTACCGCGAATCGCTCTGCGTCCTCGCAAAAATCGCCAGAGTGGAGCAGAACATGAAAGAACTTTACGAAGTGGCCATGTTTTCTTTGGCATCCGGCCCCTGCTCGGAAATCTGCTTAGAGGTCGGAATCGGCTACTACAATGCCGGCGACTATGTCAATGCTTCGAACTGGCTGCGCTTCGCCAAGACGAATACTTCGCCGGTCATGGATCCGGACGCCTGCTCGAAGAAGCCGGATAAATATCTGGATATCATTAATTCATAAACAGAGGAGAATTTTAAGGAAATGATGAACAAACACATGGGTCGGTTCTTAAAAACCGGTGTCCTCATTCTCATCGGTACATTTGCAATCGGCCTTAGTGCCTGCGGCAACCCGAAACTGAAAGTAAATTATTCCGTGGACGGAAAACCGGTTGACGAACTTCCCTCACAGGGATTTTACGAAATCGTCAGCATTAAAACGAATAACAAAAATGCCAATGCGACATGGGACTGCAATACCTGGTCCTTAACAACGGATACGCTTACCAAAAACACGACCGTGAATCTGGACTTTGCCTATACCACCCATCCTTTCACCGTAAACGGCATGGGCTATGATACCTTGCAGGATGCCTTTAATGCGGCCGGCGATTCCCATGCGGAGATTTATCTGACAAAGGATGCAACCGGAGCCGGCTCCACCGCGGTAGGAAGCGACATCACGTTTTACTTAAACGGATTTACACTAGACGGCACGGGTTCGGATACCATTGTAAACAACGGAAAAATGGAAATCATCGGTGCCGGAACGATTACCAATACCGTAAGCATGGGGGCAAATTCCAAAACGCTGGTAAACTTCGGAACCCTTACCGTTACCGATGTGATTCTCGATAATCAGACCGATGCGTTTACGCTTTGGAACAGCAATAACGGACAGAGCGTTTTAAATATGACGAACTGCACGCTCTCCCGTACGGGCGGCGAAATCATCACCGTCATCAATTCCGGCGAAATGACCGTTACGGGCTGTACCATCACCGGCAGCGGGGATTTAACCCATCCCACCTTCCTGCAAAACGACGCCAAAGCGGTTTTAAACATTTCCGGAAGTACCGTAAGCAATTCCGGTTCCGGATATGATCTCTACCGTGAATCCGGTATCGTCAATCTGGGTGATGCGGTAAATACTTCGAATCCTTACGGCATTGATGCAGCAGGTGCCGCACCGGCAGCCGAACCGGAAACCGCGGAGCCGGTTCCCGAAGAAGATACGATCTAAACCAAACGAAAACAAAAGAGGGTGCCAAAACGAAGAGGGTGCCAGGCACTTTTTGGAACAAAAAGTGCCTGGCACCCATTTAATTACACTCCTTTATATTCCAGCGCCAGCATGGTCATGTCATCCGACTGTTTTGCACCTTTGGCAAAAGTATCCACAACCGCGGTAACATGTTTGATCAAAAGTTCCGGAGCCGCTCCCGGCGGTGCTCCGCTTACGGCTTCTAAAAGTCTGTCCTCCCCGTAAAGCTCATCTTCCGTATTTACCGCTTCCGTAATACCGTCGGTAAATACAAAAAGCGTGTCTCCTTTTTCCATCTGATACACAAAGTCCTTATATTCCCGGTTCTTCCTTACTCCCAGCATAAAGCCGTGTTTTTCCTTAATGAATACCGTCGTCCCGTCCGCTTTGCGGATGACCGGATCCTTATGCCCGGCATTCGCAAAAATGATTTCCCCGGTGGAAATGGTTAAAATGCCGACCCACACGGTGACAAACATGCCTTCTTTGTTGTGTTCAAGTAAAACTTCATTGGTTTTTTTCATAATCTCGGAAGGCGAAAATCCGCTCTCGGCATAGTTATGAAGGGCCATCATGGACATCATCATGAAAAGCGCGGCCGGCATGCCCTTATCCGAAACATCCGCAATCGCCATCCCCAGATGATCCTCATCCATTAAATGAAACTCGTAGAAATCCCCTCCGACTTCCTTCGCCGGTCTCATAAAAGCATAGATATCGAACTGCGAACGGTCCGGAAACGCCGGAAACTTTGTAGGCATGGCATTCCGCTGTATCTCGGCCGCCAGGTTCAGTTCCGCTTCTTTATTCTCCATTTCCTTTTTCTCATGAAGCAAAGCGGTCATGGTTTCGCTTAAGTCGACGGTCATCCCTTCAATCGAATCGGCCAGAAAGCCGATTTCATCCCGGTGCATTTTGGCCGGTTTGTCAAACGTCCAGTTTGCGGGATCGTTCTCTTTCTTTGTTTTCTCCTGATATCCGAAAACGGAATTCTGAAGTTTCCGAATCGGATTTACCAGCCGGTTATGAAGCAGAATATAGACAAGCACGGTCAGGAGCAGATAAAAAATCATGGCCCTGCCGATGGTCGAAATAATCGTCTGTTCAAGCCCGTCCAGACTTTCACTGACAAAAAGCATTTCCCGGTTCGGAACAACACAAAACCATACATTCTTCATATTTCTGGAAAAAAGTCTTCTGCACACAAACCGGTCTTCCGGCCACCGTTTTTTACTGTCGGCAAACCGGACCGTCACCGTTTCGTTTTCGCCGCATTCCATCATATCTTCGACGTCTGCGGGAAGAAGATTGTCCGCGGCGGACATATATTCTTTTACCTCTTCCGGATACAGCCAGGCACCTCCGCCGTACCGCAGATCTCCGTTTTCGTCCGGAATCAGAATAAATACCGCATTCATGACGCTTTTGATTCTGCCCTGCTTGTCTTTATAGGTATATTTCTCGAGAAAGTCCGACAATTGCTTGTTCAGCTGTATGATTTCGTCTTTTTTTTCTTTCCCGGCCCAGGCTTCCTTTAGTTTCTCACCGTCCAGATTATCGTTTATGGCAATAATCTCCTCCAGACAGAGAGTATCCGCCATCTCCCTGCCGGCAGTCGTTATCGCAGCAAACCCCATAAAATAGAGATTTAACAGTCCCGAAAAAATGATCATCACAATCATTATGCCGAGAAGCCAGCGAAATAATACATTTTTTCTGTAACTTCCTTTGTTACGCAATGTCCAGATCCTCCAAAAGACCCGTTTCTTCCAAAATTTCCCTGACAAAATTGTTGATATTCTTAACCGTAAGCGTTCCCTGATCGTCCATTGTCTGCATGGCAGAAAGTAAAACCCGAAGGCCCGCACTGGATAAATACTGCAGTTTCTCAAAATCCAGAATCAGCTGTTCCACTCCCGGCAGTTCTTTTTCCAAAACCGCCTTCAGTTCCGGCGCGGTATAGGTATCCAGTTTCCCTTCCACGGCAATTGTTAACGTATTTCCTTCCCGGTTCGTCGTAATATTCATCTTTAATCCCCCTTATTTCATTATTTCCACACTGTACATTGTCTGACTGAAGAAAAATTTACGCTGCCTGGTGTTTGTAATAACATGCACCGGCTTAATCTGGCTTGATGCGGCTCCCTTTCTTACCATCATGTCATGGTACAAAAGGTAGGTTTCATCTTCCAGAAAATTAAGCCTTGTGGCCCCGCAAACTTCATTTCGCACCTTTTCTCCCATGGAAGGATTCGCCCCGGCAAGTTTTTCTTCCAGTACATGGCGAATCAGTTTCGGTGGGATATCATGCGGCATATCGGAAATTTCCATAAAATACTGATACCGGACCGGCTCGGCCTTTAAGTCGGGATAAACGGAGAAATCAACCAGATCAAATCCCAGTTCCTTTGCGGTTTCGAAGGCAGCCGTCCGGAGTGCCTCCTCCGTTGTTTTTTCTCCCATGATACTTACCGTCTGGTCAATCCGGTATAAGAAACAGACCGTCGGCGTATTTTCGTAAAAGGACTCGATATGAACCGCATCTCTTGTCCTGTAACGGTAAAGCCCCGATACGTTTGTCAGAATCAGTTCATAATCTTTCCCCTGTTCCACTTTGTCAATCGTGACGATTTGCGAAAAATCATCCCCGGCATCAAGCGGCAGGAATTCGTAAAAGAGCGAATTCGGCAAAAGGACCGTATCCTCGCTGTCCAGCCGGTAAGTGGCGGATACGAATCCCTCGGATGAACCGATGCCGAGTTTAACCATGTGAATACCGTCGCCTGTATATTTTTCTTTTATCATATCGGCATAGGTTTTGAATCCGCCCGTACCGATTCCGATCATATACGCCATATTCTTCCAGACCTTCGGAACAAACGGCTCTTCAAACCCCTTCGCAAAAATCTCCCGAAGCTCCTCTGCTCTTTCCGGCATCGGTTTGATTTTCTCCGCTAACGTGGCTTTCACCTCTTCGGGAATTTTAACGGAAGCATCAATCGTTCCCTTTTCAATATCATCCGCAAGCATCTCCCAGTTTTTCTCAATATAGCGAAGCATTTCCAGAAGGTAACTGTAGAAGGCACACACCATGCCGGTTGCACCTGACTCCGCTAAGGCAAAGCGTGCATGCAGATACCGGGTATCGGTGCCGCTTACCGGAAAAGTCGCTTCATCCGGAGATGTATAAAGAATGGGCAGATACGGCCGGAACTGTCTTGTCAGTTTCTGTGAGAGTGCTCCGTAGCTGGCTTTGCAGGGAAGAAATGTTTCTTCTGCCGTGGATTCGGCTATACGGATGGTTTTTCCGCCTGTCCATTCATGACCGATTTCTTTGTCAATCACACCGAAGGGCAAATTCTTCATATAGAGGTTGTACTGCTCCATCTGCTCATCCGAAAGAGGAATCCGCTTGGGCGTTCCCATGGTTCCGGAACTTTTGTTGTAATGATGGATGGGTGACGCGGTAATCAGGTTTTCTTCCCCGTTTTCCGTCATCCGGAGAATATAGTCTATATAGTCGTCATAGATGGAAACCGGAACGTTTTTCTGGTAATCTTCGACCGATTTGATTTCGGAAAAATGATACTTCTTTCCGTATTCCGTATCCTTGTTCTCATCAAGAATCCGCATAAGAAGTGCTTCGTTAACCTTCATCGGTTCCCGGCACTGCTTTGTAACATCTAAAAGAACCTGTCTGCCCGCCTCGATATTTTTTAAATAGATTTTAGCAGCCTTTCCTGCTGTTTCCTGATCCATATTCGTTCCTTTCTTTCCTGCCTAGGTGTTATACATCGCGGCATATCTGCCGTTTTTCTTCATGAGCGCCTCGTGGTTTCCGACTTCGAGAATGTCGCCGTTTTCCATGTACATAATCTGGTCGGCATTCCGGATGGTAAAGAGCCGGTGTGCAATCATAAAGGTCGTTCTTCCCTTTGTCAGTTCCTCCATCGCCTTTACAATCCGGTACTCCGTACGGGTATCCACCTGCGAGGTTGCCTCATCGAGAATCAGAATCTTCGGGTCGGCAAGAATGGTTCTGGCAATGGCAATCAGCTGTTTTTCCCCTGCCGACAGTCCGATGTGTTCTTCGCTGATATGTGTATCATACCCTTCGGAAAGACGGCTGATGAAGTCGTGACACTGCGCCTTCTTTGCCGCTTCTTCAATTTCGTCCGGTGTGGCGTCCGGTTTTCCGTACCGGATATTGTCGGCTATCGTCCCGTCAAAAATCCATGTATCCTGAAGCACCATTCCGAAGTTTTTCCGAAGATCCGCCTTACTTAAATCCATCGTATCCGTTTCGTCCAAACGGATGGTTCCGTTGTTTATTTCATAGAAACGCAAAAGCAGATTGACAAGAGTCGTTTTTCCGGCTCCCGACGGTCCGACGATGGCGGAAAAACTGCCCTTCGGCGCCTTAATGGAAACATCCTTCATAAGAATATGATCCGGCGTATATCCGAAAACTACATGTTCGAAAGAAACCTCTCCTTTCACATCCGCAAGCGGTTTGACGGACTCTTTCGTCTCGAGCGGGTCTTCTTCCTCATCCAGGAAATCATAGATTCTCGAAGCCGCCGCTAAGGCATTCTGGATATTGTTAAGGGAATTCGAAATCGTTGTCATGGGTGTCGCCACCATATTTCCGTAGAGAATGAATGCGAGAAAACATCCCGTGGTCATTTTTCCGTTCAGTAAAAGAACTCCTCCGAGAATACAAAGGCATACATAAGTTCCGTTATTTACCAGAATGGAAAGAGGAAGCACCAGGCCGGATAAAAAGCGGCTTTTTACATAGGCTTTCCGAAATTTCGTATTCCGTTCCTCAAACGCCTGGAGTTTTTCTTCCTCGCAGCTGTAGGCTTTCATCAGGGTGTGATTGGAGTAGGTATCCGTAATCAGCGAATTCATATCCCCCACAATAACACTCTGCTCTTTGAACAATCCGCTGGTTTTGGTCGTAATCACCTTCATCAAAAACAGTCCGAACGGAATCAGCGTAAGATAAATGATGGCAAGCTTCCAGTTTGTTATAAGCATGGAAACCGCCAGACTGATTAAAAGCACAACCTGCCCCGCGAGCGACGGAACGGTGGATTCCAGGCCGTTTGAAAGCGTAATGACATCATTCGTCAGACGCGAAAGCACATCGCCGATCGGATGATTGTCAAGATAGGAAATATGCATGCGGTTTAATTTCTTCTGGGCCTGGTTTCTGAGCGAGCAGATAAAGCTCTGGGAGATTTTTACCATTCCCTTTGTCACGAAAAATTCCGTTGCGTATCCGACAAAATACAAAAACAGCAACAGCAGGCACTGCCTGATAAACCATGATTCGTCGGCACTTCCTTCCGTCATCATTTTTCCGAGATAGTCCGTAATGTTCCCCGCCACTCTCGGTGCCTGCGAAAGACAGATCTTGGCAGCGGAAATAATGATAACCAGAAGAATGACCGTATTCTTCTGCCTACCCATTTCCGCGGCCACACGACGCAGCATTTTTTTCCGGTTCGTTTTGGCAGTCTTACTCATGGCCTTCCCCCTCTAAATAACACTGGGTCCGATAGATTTCCTGATAAATCTCACAGCTTTTTAACAGTTCTTCATGTGTCCCGCCTGCGACAATCGTGCCGTGATCCATTACCAGAATCCGGTCGGCATCACGGATGGTATTAATCTTCTGGGCAACCATCAGAATGGTTTTCCCTTTCAGCAATTCGTTAATCTGCTCCCTCGACTTCCGTTCGGTAAGGGCATCCAGCGCCGAGAAGGTATCGTCAAAAATATAAACGGCCGCATCTTTTGCCACGGTTCTGGCCAGCGACAGTCTCTGCCGCTGTCCGCCCGAAATATTCTTTCCGCCCTGTGCCATAACGGTATTCAGCCCCTCCGGCATTTTTTCGATGACCTCATCAAAACAGCTGGCCCGGCAGGCTTCTTTCACTCTCTCTTCAGAGATATCCTCATCGTACATGGTAATATTGCGGTACGCCGTATCCCGGAAAACACCGGCGCCCTGCGGTGCATAGGAAAAGAACTTCTTTCTCTCATCCGGATCAATTTCGTCATACGCTTTTCCGTCCAGTAAAACCGTACCCGAATCCGGCTTGAAAAATCCCATCACAAGATTCATAACCGTCGTTTTTCCGCTGCCGGTCGCACCGATAAAAGCCGTCGTTTTTCCCGCACGGGCAGTAAACGAAAGGTTGCTGACCGTCTTCGAACCCTCTTCATATCCGAAGCAGACATCCCGAAACTCGATTTCCCCGGCCACATTTTCCGTCTTTTCTTTACCGGAATATTCGTTCTCTGCACGGTAACAGAGAAGTTCGTTGATTCTTCCGCTCGACACCAAAACCTTGGGAATCAGGTTTAACAGAGTGGGAATCACGGAAAGGGTGGTGGCAAAATAGGAAACATACTGGAAAATAACCAAAAGTCCGCTGACGGTGGCAAGTCCCTGTTTTAACTGACTGCTTCCGATCCAGTAGATAATGACAACGGTCCAGTTCATGACAACAAGCGATACCGGCGATAAGAAATTAATCCGGTTATTTGCGCGGATGGCCATCTCATAGGCCTTCCTGTTTTCCTCCTCCAGGCGCTTTTCTTCATACTCCTGATTCCCGAAACTCCGGATTGTTCTTGCGCCGGTTATTTTTTCACCTACCACCAGATTCAGCCGGTCCTGCTGATTCTGCAGTTCATGAAAATAAGGCTTGGAGCGGAGTCCGAAAATCACCAGGAATGCAACGACAAAAGCAAATACAACGGCCATAACGACGAAAATCGTCCGGTTCTGTAAGAAAACGGAAACAAGCAGAATCACAATGACAATCGGAACCATCAGGGACGTTCGCATAAAATTAATAACCAGAAGCTGAATCTGCGTGGCGTCGGCAACGGTTCTCGAAAGCAGTGTGGAATCCCCGAAATGAGAAAAATCCTGAGGTGTCATATGAAGCACTTTGTGAAAGCAGGCCGCACGGACATCGCTGGTAATTCCGGCCGTGATTTTTGCACTGAAATAAGCGGCACCCAGCGCAAAAACACCGGTAAGAAGAGAAAAGAATACCATCTTTGCCCCGCATTTAAAAATGGCATCCATATCCTGTGCGGATACGCCGTTATCGATAATCGACTGCATTTCCCGCGCAAGGAAATAAACCTGAATAATCATCTCGATACTGACTAAGATGACATTTAGGATAATCATTCCCGTATATTTTTTTCCGAATTTTCCCAGAAGTTTAAACATCTTCTTCCCAAATTGTTAGCGTATGCCGAAGCTATCGTTTCTTTTTTCCGTCATGACCGGATCAGCTCTTTAGAAGATCTTTCGTGCCGAGATCCTTTAAACTCTTTGCCGAAATCAGTTTCCGGATACTATCGTCAATGGCCGATTGAAATTCCCCGATTCTCTTTGCGGAATAAAACTGCCCGGAATACAAAAGAATCGGAGTGATTCCCTTCGGAGTGTCCATAACCTGCAAAAACATCCGGATCGGCGAATACGGATCATCCGCCGAGCAGGGATACGATTTCAGGCCGATTCCGCTCATGGCGCTTCCGTCCGTGATTTCCGACGTTTCATAGCTTAATGCCGCATAATCGTCAATAAAAAGACGCTCGTGCATGATTACCCATTCGTAAATTCCGTACCGGATGGTATTTAAGGACTGTTTCTGCAAATCCCGGAACATTTCCTCCGCATCGGCGTACGCATCCAGTTTTAATGCCGCCGGAACCTTCCTTAGAATCGGGCCGATTGCGTTTTTCGTGGCAAAGTCCACACGGTTATGGTAGGCTTTTGCCATCATCACATTTTTCTTTTTGTTACATCTTGCCATTGCAAGCAGCAAAACCGCCTCATAAAACTGGTTTCTGGTAAATCCTGTCCGTGCCTCGAAATCATCCATCTGTTCTCTGGTAAGGACCGCTTTACAGAAAACCATGTTCATGTTGTTTTCCCCGTCGTTCATATCGGCATCCAGATTACAACTGAAGTCCGCACTTCCGTACGTCTCCGTCATATATTTTTCCGCCTCACGGTACTCATCGCTGCCCTTTAACTCCGCCTCCCTGGCAAGGCAGGTATAGAAGGTATCCATCGGAAGTTTCTTCCCTTCATAAGCCGTAACCAGCCTTCTTAAGAAAAGCTGCAGACCCATTCCGTCTATAATCCCGTGGTGGAAAAGCGCAAGCAGATATCCTCTTTCTTCCGTCACATAGATTCCGAAACGGCAAAGCGGCTCACCCAGAATCCGTTTGAAATGCGACACGAAATCCTTCTTAATTCCGGCAAATTCTTCTTCGCTTACCCTGCAAATTTCCACTTCTTTTGTGCTTCCTTCCTTTACCGACTCAACCAGTTCACAGTCTTCGTTAAAGGAAAAAACGCTTGAGAATACCGGCGTATTTTTAATAACTTCATTCAGCGCATCTTTCAGTTTCGGTGCAATGGATACGTCCTCAAAACTGTAACAGGCGGGAATATTAAATACCGGGTGTTTCGGACTGTACATCTGAATATCGACAAACGATGTCTGCGCGGCAAACGGCGGATATTCCCCTTTTCTTGCCCGCATTTCGTATTCTTCGGACGTAATGCCCCCCTGCTTTTTTATTCGTTCTTCATAAATCGCCGCAATCTTCCGGATACTCGATCCGTTAAAAATATCCGCGGCCGTCAGCTCATCCAAGTTCACTTCCGCAAGCAGGGCCATGGCTTTTAAGGAATCTCCACCCATCCGGTAGAAATCATCATCCAGACCGACTCTTTCCCTTCCGAGCACCTTCGCGGCGCAGTTACATAAAAGAATCTGTATTTCCGTCTCCGGTGCGGCATACGGGACTTCATAAACCTCCCGGTTCGGAGCCTCCAATGCCTTTTTGTTGATTTTTCCGTTTGCTAAAAGAGGGAATTCTTCCACCTGCACATAATAGGACGGAATCATGTAATAGGGGAGGGATTTTCCCATCTTCTCTTTCAGACCGGTTTCGTCCGGTTCGATTTCGCCCTTATAGTAAAGGCAGATAAAGGACTGTTCTTTTTCCTCAAAGCCCTTTGCCACACACCAGGGAATGCCGGTCACTTCCTTAAAGACCTTCTCGATTTCCGCGGGTTCGATCCGGTTTCCGTTAATTTTAATCATGTCGTTCGAACGGCCGAGCAATACCAGATTGCCGTCCGGAAGCTTCTTTCCGAGATCTCCCGTATGATACAGTCCTCCCCTCAGGGCTTTTTCGGACTCTTCCTTTAAGCCGATGTATCCGCGGAAAAACGGATTTTCGAAGGCAATCTCCCCGACTTCCCCTTCCGGAAGATCCCTGTCGTTTTCATCCAGAATGTGAATGATAATCTCATCACTGTTCGGCTTTCCGACGGGACAGACATCATACGGCCGGTCCACTTCAAACTGCGCCACCGTGAAGGCTCCCTCACTCATGGAATATGTATTGATTAGCGTTATGCCGTCAAGACTGATTCCGTTTGCCGGTTCGCTTCCGGTGAACACATACTTCATATACGGTCCGAGATCGTTTCCGATAATCCGAAGCATCGACGGGGAAAGAAACGAAATCGTCATTTCGTTTTCCAGAAAATACTGTTTTAATTTAAGCGGGTTCTTCGCGATATCGTAAGGAATCACATACAGGGTAAACCCGAGCTGGACCATGGTTAATACGATTTTGATGGAAGCTAAGAAATTAATCGGTGAAATCATCGCATACTTCGAATCGGACGTCACCCTTCTTCCGGTCTTCGCTCTCGAGGAAAGACTGTTGATTTTGATATTGCCGTACTCATGCAGCACGCCTTTCGGAAATCCGGTGGTGCCGGATGTATAAACGGCAAAAGAGGCATCGTGATTGTCCGCTTCGATAAATCCTTCCTCGTATTCCTCTTTTTTAATCTTCTCATAAAGAGCCGCATCCAGAAATACTTTGCCGTTTACGTTTTTGCGTATATATTCAATCCGGTCGGGAGCGTAATCATCTTCCACAACGGTGAAGGCCGCACCCGCTTTCCATACCCCCAGCATGCAGACAAGTGCATGGATGCCCCGGGGCATGTCAATCATGACAAAATCATTTGCCTTTATCCCGGCCTTTTTTAAGTATGCATATATGCGCCCGGAAAGCTCCTCTGTTTCACCGGCCGTAAGAGTTTCGCCGGTACGTCCGTCCACAAGAATTACCTTGTCGGGATTTTCTTCCACCCGTCCGTACCATCTTTTCAGAAAATAAGGGATATTATCAAGAAGTGTTAAATCCATTTGCTTCTCCTTACGATTTCTTATTCCTGCGTTTCCGCGTTCGTAATATCTTCCTCTGAGCTTTCTTACTCCGTCAGAATAAATACCGGAAGTTTTGTGGAACTGATGGATTTACCCTGCAGCACTTTTCCGTACAGACTGTTACGGTATCCCTGTTCATACTCGGTTACCGAAAGCAGAGTAATTCCTCTTTCGGAAAGTTTCTTTTTCATAAAGGCCTCAAAACCGTCTTTGTCGAATGCATCCACACCCTCCGCATAAAGTTTCATTCCGTCCTCATAGGATTTTGCCTGGAAAAAGCGGATGGCCATTCCGGAATTTTTCTCATATTCCTCAATCATCTCCGAGATTTCGGCGGAATAAATCACCTGCCCGTTCGGCCTTCCGCTGTCCCCGGACTTGCATACAAATTCAATGCGGAGCAGGCCGTCCTCTCCCTTCCGGAACCGCACAATATCCATAAGATTATAGCGGTACAGCCCGGAATAGGTGGTAAGAATCATCTCATATAATCTGCCTTCCTTTACCTCGTGAAGGAGAGAAATTTCCCCGGTTCTTACGTCCCTGCATTCGTAGAACGTTCCGAAAAGCATCGGTATTCCGTACGGGACCTCCGGTTCCGTGACAACATCGACCTTCGACTCGCTGGCTCCGTATCCCCAGTGAATGAACAGCGTATGTTCCGGAAAAATATACCGGTATTCTTTTACAATCCGGCCGACCGATCCGGAAAGCCAGCTGTCGACAACGGAAAACTCCGGCCAGAAATCCGTGATATCCAGTATTCCCTTCTTTTCGTAAATACTCCGCAGGGTAGCCGCGCGTTCGGGATTCGGCGTAATATCTTCAAGAAGTATGGCTTTCTTATCCTCCGGCAGATTTACACTGAGCGTTCCTTTTTCGATATCCGAAAGAATTCTTTCGGTTTTACCGTTTATGACATCCAGAACACGGATAAAGTGTGCGGGATTGTTGCAGATGAGTTCCACAACATCCTCATTCGACAGTGCATAGAAAGCAAAGATTTCGTTTTGTGTATCGGCATCAAGCTGTCCCATACGCATAAACTTTGCCGGAACCGCAGCAAACCCGGAGGATTTTGCCTGTTTCAGTGCGACCCCCGATGCCGTTCCGATCGGTACGCCCGATTTGCTTTCTCCGTAATAGGAGGTATTCGTTATGGCAAAGTATTTCCTTTTTCCGGGGTGTACCTCATTTACCATACGCGCGATTTCCATGGACCGAATCGTATTGATAATACTTTTTACATGATCCCCGGACCGGCTTTCGGGAAAGGTTTTGGCATCCCCCGTTGTTCCCGAAGAAAACAGAAAATACACCGTTTCATCCGAATAAAGGACATTGTCTTCTCCCTCGTAAATCCGGTCTATCCAGGGTTTCATATCCCGGTAATCCCGGATGGGAACCTTCTTTTGATAATCCGAAACGGACTGAGTATCGGAAAAATCATACATTTTTCCGTACTCGGAATCCTCCGACTGTTTTAAAATATCAAAAAGGGTATTACGCTGCACATTTTCGATATCCGCAGCCTGACTTAAAATTAGCGTATGGAGTTCCTCTTTTGATCGTTTGATCAGTTTATCCGGATTGCTTTCCCTGTTTGTCATTTCCTTTACTCCTCCCTGTACAGGCTTTCCCCGATTCTTACTCAATAAGTTCACTCACCGTCATATCATGAAGGTTTTCGGATTTTAAGATCCTCCCAAGTACCTTAAGCATGGTCTGTTCGTACCTCTCTGCGATTTCTTCCGAATAGTATCTGGTACGGTAAAACAAAAGCAGATATCTGGCATTCGGCATGTCGTAAACCTGAACCACAAACCGGAAGATTGCCGTCTGCTGGTTATAGGGAATCCAGAATTGGGTAAACCCCATCTTCTTTGCGATTCCGCCGCTTGTGATATCCGTGGTTTCATAAACAAACATCACCGAATCGTTTTCCGGAACTTTCTCACTCTCCGCTACCCAGTCGCAAATCGAATAACGAATTCCGTCATTGGACTGCTTTTTTATCTCCGTAAGCAGTTCTTCGATTCGCATCTCTCCGGTAATGTCCAATCCGACGGGAAGATGCCTGTACACGATGCCCATCGCCCGGTTCGTTACCTCATCCGTCCGGTTATGGAAAACCCAGTTAAGATACGGATGATCCGCATGGTTGCATTCTCTTTGTGCCAGAAGGCTCGCCAGAAGAAACAGTGCGTTTTTGGAAAAACCGCTTTTTGTTTCAAAATCTTTTAACACTTCCGTCGAAACATCTTTCAACGGAACCATCCTTTTCCCGACGCCCTCTTCTTTCTCATTCCGGTCCGGTTTTACGCATACGTCCCATGTCCGGTTTCCGTATTTTTTTATAAAGTAATCCCGGGCTTTATGATATTCCGGTAAATCTTTCTTCCCGGCCTCTGATTTCAGATAGGTATAGAACGTATCGGGAGGCAGCGGCTCATTCATATACGCGGCATAAAGCGCTTTGTGAAACAGCCCGAAGGACAATCCGTCCACAATCAGGTGATGGAACTCAATAAAAAGATAGGCTTCTGTTTCTTCCACAATGTAGACGGCCGCTTTATATAAGGGACAGCCGGTCATCTTATAAATTCCGGCAAACGTCTGCTTAATTTGTTCGAATTCTTCTTTCGTGACATGTTCCGTTTTCGCCGGCGTAATGACAGACGGATCAAACCGCTGCACCGGAATGCCCTCCCCGTCCGTTTCCACAACGGTCCGAAAAATCGGATATTCGGCAATCACGCGGTTTAAGGCATCGCAGATTTTCCCGGCGTTATTCACATCATCCAGCCGGTATGTCAGGGAAAGACCCCACATGGCTTTGTCTTCGGCGCTCATCTGAGACTGATAGATTTTCATCTGTGTGGCGGTAAGCGGACAGGCTTTCTTTCCGGCCTCTTTTTCCGTCTCCGTCTCATCCTGCTGCCCCGTTTTGCTTCCGGATACGCTTTTCTTTCGATAAATACCGGCAATCTCACGAATGACGGATCCCGAATAGATATCCGCTGCCGTAAGTCCTTCCTCCTTCAGTTCGGCAAGGAGAGCCATGGTCTTTAAGGAATCTCCTCCGAGAAGGAAGAAATCATCGTTTAATCCGACCCGGTCAAGTTTCAGTACCTTTGCCACCGACTCACACAGCTTTGTTTCAAATTCATCCGTCGGCGGAACATAGTCGGTTTTATACTGTTTAATTCCCGGCGCCTTTAATGCCTTTTTATCCACTTTTCCGGTTGGCAGAAGAGGGATTCGGTCAATCTTTACATAGTACGACGGAATCATGTAGTACGGCAGACGGCTTCCGAGTTTCTCCTTCATTTTTGCTTCGTCAAAAGACAAATCGTCCGTATAATACAGACA
>OMRN01000353.1 GCA_900313265.1 uncultured Lachnospiraceae bacterium
CTTGATCCGGACAAAAACTGCATTTATTATCAGTCCCATGTAAGCGGTCACTGCGAACTGGCCTGGATTTTAAACTGCTTCACCTACATGGGCGAGTTAAACCGCATGACGCAGTTTAAGGATAAATCCGCAAAACATGCGGACAATATCAATGCCGGACTCTTTACGTATCCGGTATTAATGGCGGCGGACATCCTGCTTTACCAGTCCGATGTGGTTCCGGTCGGAAAAGATCAGCTTCAGCATCTGGAAATCACCAGGGATATTGCGGGCAGATTTAATTCGATTTACGGGGATGTATTTACCATTCCCGAACCGTATATCGCAAAAGCGGGTGCAAAAATCATGTCATTGCAGGATCCCTCAAAGAAGATGTCCAAGTCCGATGAAAATCCGAACGCAAGCATTTACTTAACCGATGACAGGGATACCATCATGCGCAAGTTTAAACGTGCGGTAACGGATTCGGAAGGATGCGTCCGCTACAGCGAAAGCCAGCCCGGTGTATCGAATCTGATGGAAATCTACGGAGCGGTTACCGGTAAATCCTTTGCCGAAATCGAGAAAGAATTTGAAGGCCGCGGCTACGGCGACTTCAAGACGGCGGTCGGAGAGAGTGTGGCGGATATGTTAGCACCGCTTCAGACCCGGTTTAACGAACTTTCCGGTGACAAAGCCTATATTGACAAATATATTAAACAGAATGCGGAAAAAGCCGATTATTTTGCGCAGAAGACCCTTCGCAAAGTTCAGAAGAAAGTCGGATTCCCGGAGAAAATAAGGTAATTTAGTATGGAATTAAACGTAAACGATTTACAGGAATTTGTCATAGAGATAGCGAAGAATTACAAGACCCGTATCGCTTACCGTTATCTGGAATATGGAAATGTGGTGGAAAAAACATACGCGGAATTTACCGCGGATGTTTTTGCGGTTGCGTCCTGGCTTCATAATCATGAGCACCGGGACGAAAAAATCGCCATTATCGGGGGTACATCTTATTACTGGGTGGTAACCTTTGTGGCGGCTGCAATCAGTTCCAATACGGTTATTCCGATTGATAAAATGCTTCCGAAGGAAGAGATTTTCAATCTGATTGAGCGCGGCGACGCATCGCTTATTTTCATGGATGAGGAATTCTGGGGATGGAGTAAGGAAATTTCCGAACAGTCGGAAAAGAAAAGAGAAACCTTTTCTTTCTCCGATGCGAAATTCAAAGAAATGTTAAAAACCGCCAGAGTCCGTCTCCCGAAAGTGAAGCCGGAAACGCCGTGCCTGCTTTTGTTTACATCCGGAACGACGGGTGTGAGCAAGGGTGTATTAATTTCACACAAAAATATTACAAGTAACATCAACGAGATTACCCGGATGGAATATACCAAAGATATTCCTTCGAATGTGGAAGCGGGAGTATTATCGGTTCTGCCGATTTATCATACCTTCGAACTTACCGTCGGACATTTGGGAATTCTGGGCACCGGAAGTATTGTCAATATCAATGACAAGCTTGAAAACATTACCGAAAACATGAAACGTTTCCGGCCCGCCGTCATGTTAATCGTTCCGGCCATTGCCGAAGTTTTAAGCAAGAAAATCATGGCGGAATTTAATTCGCATAAGAACAAGAGGAAAGTCGCCATCGGAAAGAAGGCGGACAAAGCACTTTCCAATATCGGAATTAATGCCAAGAGAACCATATATAAAGCCGTTTATAAGAATTTCGGCGGAAATCTGACTACATTTGTAGTCGGAGGAAGCGCACTTCGCCCGGATGTGGAAGTAAGTCTCGAAGAAATCGGACTGCATCTCTATCAGGGATACGGAATGACGGAGTGTGCACCTCTTATCGCCGCCAATTTCCCGGGGAACAACCGTGTCGGATCGGTCGGAAAGCCGGTTTCCTACATGGATGTCATTGTCCGTGACGGGGAAATCATGGTTAAGGGCGACGGTCTGATGCTAAGCTATTACGGAGATCTCGGCGATGTAAACAAAGATGAGGTTTATTCGGACGGCTATTTTAAAACCGGCGATCTGGGATATTTTGACAAAGACGGATATTTATACATTACCGGAAGGTCCAAAAATTTAATTATTTTGGCAAACGGCAAAAATATCTACCCGGAAGAAATTGAGGAATACATCATCGGAATACCCGGTGTCAAGGAGTGTATGGTCTATGAAGACGAAGGATCGATTGCGGCGCTGATTGTACCGGAGAGCATGAATGAAAAGACCGACATCCGTAAAATCAAAGAGGGAATCAATAACCTGAATAATAAAATTCCGGCATACAAAAGAGTTGTTCGTCTTTCATTCCGC
The DNA here is from genome assembly GCA_900313265.1 of uncultured Lachnospiraceae bacterium. GTDB lineage: Bacteria > Bacillota > Clostridia > Lachnospirales > Lachnospiraceae > UBA3766. The sequence goes on from OMRN01000353.1 coordinate 2,323, forward strand.
CCTTCGGACCTGCCGAAAACCACTACCATGAAAATCAAACGGAAAGAGGTCATGGCATGGATTGAGCAGAAGAAAGAAGAACAAAAGGTGGAATATGTGGCTCCCGAAACAACCGAGCAGATTCGCCTTTGCGAGATTATGGAGCAGGTTCTCCACAGCGGAAGAATCGGCATAAAGGACAATTTCTTTGACCGGGGCGGCGATTCGATGGCGGCACTTGAGTTTGCGACCTTAGTCGGAATTCAGGCGCAGGATGTGTATGACTGTCCGACCGTCGAAGAACTTGAAAGCATGATTTTAAACGGACAGAAGGAAACCGTCAGCAGTGAAAAAATCGATGTCAATGCGATTCTTCGGAAGAATAACAATCTCATTGTAAAAGGCGATCCGAACTACATTCTCTTAACCGGAGCAACCGGCTTCTTAGGGGCGCATATCTTACGTGAACTGTGTCTTCGCAAACAGAACGTGGTATGTCTTGTCCGGAATGCGGAGAAATTAAAGCCGACATTAAAGGCATACTTCCCGAAAGAATACGAGAAATTCAATTACAAGGTGGTTACCGGAGATATAGAACTGGAGCATTTCGGATTAAACGAAAAGGAATACAAGATTCTGTCCCGGAAAATCGATATGGTATTCCATGTGGCCGCGAATGTCCGTCATACCGGAAACTATGCGGATTTTGAACGATCCAATGTCATGGGAACCCAGCATGTGATTGATTTTTGCAAGGATGCGGATGCGATTTTACAGCATACCTCCACGGCAAGCGTAAACGGTGCCGGCACCGTTGCCCAGCGAAACAAGAATGCGAAATTCGATGAATTCTGCCTCGATATCGGACAGCATTACGAGCAGAATGTATACATTCATTCCAAGTATCAGTCCGAAGTACGTGTGCTGATGGCAAGGGAAGAAGGATTAAAAGCCAATATTTTCCGAATCGGCAACTTAACCTGGCGTAAATCCGACGGAAAATTCCAGAAAAATGCCGGCGATAACGGTTTCCTTGCAAGACTGAAAGGTCTTTTGAAAGTCGGAATGTATACCCAGGAAATTGCGGAATACCCGATTGATTTTACGGCAGTGGATGAGTGCGCCGAGGCGTATGTTCTCCTTGCACTGAATCATCATGTCAACAATGTATATAACCTTTATAATCCGAATGTATACAGCCTTGACGGACTTTGCCGCAAGGCCATGGTGCATGCAAAACGTGTTCCGAAGGAAGTTTTTGAAAAGACGTTAAAGAGCATGATTCAGGATAAAGAGGTTACGGTTCTGTCGTTTTATAATGCAATCGCATCCTCGAGTGCAAACATTAAAACCAGCAATACATTTACGACGGCGGAACTGAAGAAACTCGGATTTACCTGGAGCAAAATCGGTTTCAGCTACTTAAAATATGTTAAGCATCTGCTGTAATCGATGCTTCAGTGATTCGCAATTCCGGAAAAAACAAAATGTGACAGAAATAAAAATGAGATAAACAAAAGAAGGTCAGTGATACGCTTCATTTCCCGGTACAACCGGAATCGTTTTATAAGCGTATGAAACAGAAATTATGAGAATAGGAATGGATATCGGATCCACCACAATCAAGTGTGTGGTTTTGGATGATAACGATCGGATTATACACAGTTCTTACGAGCGTCATCTTGCGATGATTCGCCAGAAGACCGAAGAGGTCATGCGGGGAATCATCGACAAATTTGATATTAAAGAACCCGTGAAATTTGCCATTTCCGGATCTGCCGGAATGGGACTTGCCGAGGAAGCGGGAATTCCCTTTATTCAGGAGGTTTATGCCACCAAGGTTTCGGTAAGCAAACGGATTCCGGACACCGATGTGGTAATCGAACTCGGCGGAGAAGATGCCAAAATCCTGTTTTTAAAAGGAAATCTTGAAGTAAGAATGAACGGAACCTGTGCCGGCGGAACAGGTGCTTTTGCCGACCAGATGGCTTCACTTATGAATATTACCGGCGATGAAATGAATGATTTGGCCGGAGAAAGCACGAAGCTTTATTCGATTGCCTCCCGCTGCGGCGTTTTTGCAAAAACGGACATTCAGCCGCTTTTAAATCAGGGAGCAAAGAAAGAGGATATTTCCGCCAGCATTTTCAAAGCCATTGTTAACCAGACCATCACCGGTCTGGCACAGGGCCATCCGATTGAGGGGAACATCGTATATCTCGGAGGTCCTCTTACTTTCATGTCCAATTTAAGAAAAAGTTTTGACGAGTCGCTCGGTGTAAAGGGAACACTGCCGGAAGACTCTTTATTATTTGTGGCTTTGGGTGCCGCATTATACGCGACCGAGGAAGTGGACCTTGAAAAAGCATCCGTGATTATCGGAGAAAAGAAAGAATTTACGTCGGAGAGTTCCTTAAAACCGCTTTTTGCGGATGAAGAAGAATATGCGGCCTTTCAGGAACGGCATGAGAAGGATACCGTAAAAAGAAGAGAGTCCTTTGATAAAAACGAGCCGGTATTTTTAGGAATCGATTCCGGTTCCACAACGCTTAAAATGACCTTAATCGACAAAGACGGTGCGCTTCTTTATACGAAATACGAATCCAATCAGGGCCGTCCGATTGACGTTGTGGTAAAACAGTTAAAAGAGCTGTACGAAAAATATCCGGAGTTAACCGTGACCGGAGCTGCTGTTACCGGCTACGGGGAGGAAATGATGAAAAGCGCACTCGGCATCGATATGGGAATTGTCGAGACGGTGGCACATTTTACGGCGGCGAAATTCTTTATGCCCGATGTGGAATTCATTATCGATATCGGCGGCCAGGATATGAAATGTTTTAAAATCCGGAACGGTGCCATTGATAATATTTTCTTAAACGAAGCCTGTTCCTCGGGGTGTGGATCGTTCCTGCAGACATTTGCATCTTCGCTCGGATACGAAATCGCGGACTTTGCCACTATCGGCCTTTACGGGAAAAATCCGGTCGATTTGGGTTCGCGCTGTACCGTTTTTATGAATTCGTCCGTAAAACAGGCTCAGAAAGAGGGCGTTATGGTGGAGGATATTTCCGCCGGTCTTTCCTTAAGTGTTGTCAAGAACGCTTTATACAAAGTTATCCGTGTTCATTCCGCGGAAGAACTCGGAAAGAAAATTGTGGTTCAGGGCGGAACGTTCTTAAACGATGCCGTTCTTCGTGCCTTTGAACAGGAGATGGGCGTTGATGTCATCCGTCCCGATATTGCCGGAATGATGGGTGCTTACGGGGCTGCTCTTTATGCAAAAGAAAAAATCCTCGGAAAGAATTCGGAGAAACTTTCCGAAGTGATGCGCAGTGCTTCCGGAAGCGGACTGATTTCGAAAAAAGCGCTGGATGACTTTACTTATACCACAAAGAGCATTAACTGCAACGGATGTAACAACCACTGCAATTTAACCATCAATACATTCCCGGGAGGACGTAAGTTCATCGGCGGAAACAAATGCTCGAAACCGGTGACCAATAAATCCGCGGACGATTCGTTAAATCTTTACGAAGACAAAATGAAGCGTCTTAAGAAATTTGCGGAAATTCAGCCCGAAAACCCCAGGGGAACCGTTGGACTGCCGCTCGGTCTTAACATGTATGAAATGTATCCGTTCTGGCATACGCTTTTTGTAAAACTCGGATATGAAGTGAAATGCTCCGGCATTTCCAACCGTGCCATGTACATCAAAGGGCAGGGAACCATCCCGTCCGATACGGTCTGCTTCCCGGCAAAAATGGTTCACGGACACGTAATGCAGTTAATCGAAGACGGAGTGGATTATATTTTCTATCCGAGCCACACTTTTAACTTCAATGAAAAACGCGGGGAGAACCATTATAACTGTGCGGTTGTTGCCGGTTATCCGGAAGTAATTCGTGCGAATATCCGCACCTTCGGCTGCTCGAAATTTGTCAGTGCCTATCTCGGACCTCATAACAAGGGACACTTTAAGAAGAGCATGTATGAACTGTTAAACCGAGAGTTTGGATCGTTTACGAAAGCGGAAGTGAATGCGGCATGCAATGCGGCTTATAATGCATATGAAACCTATGTTAACGAAACCCTGATTAAGGGGCATGAGATTATAACGAAAGCCAGAGAACTTAAGAAGCCCATCGTTGTGCTTGCCGGACGGCCGTATCATGTGGATCCGGAAATCAATCACGGAATCCACAAACTGATTGCCGAACTCGGATTTGCGGTTGTATCGGAAGATTCGGTAAGTTATCTGTACCGGAAGATGCCGTTAAATATCCGGAACCAGTGGACGTATCACGCCAGACTTTTTTCTGCGGCCGGGTATGTGGCAAAGCAGACGGATATGTATATGGTTCATCTTGTATCGTTCGGATGCGGGCTTGACGCCATCACGACGGATGAAGTAAGATCCATTCTCGAAAGCGAGGGAAAACTCTATACACAGATAAAAATCGATGAAGTCACCAATCTCGGTGCGGTCAAAATCCGGCTTCGCAGTCTGATTGCCGCAATCGAGCAGGGCAAGTCGTAATCGTTGGTTCGGATTTACCGGACGTGTCTGATGAAAGGAATAATCAGATACACAAAAATATCGTAAAAGACAATATGGCCGTCTGCAGCAGGATCGGAATGCGGCAGGGTTATATGAAAAACATAAATTTCGGAGAAATAACAAAATGTCATCCGTATGGAAACATTATAAAAAAAGACTTGAATATTCACTGAAAATGAAAAGGGAAAAGTATACCATCCTGATACCGGAGATGGCACCTTTGCATTTTCGATTAATCAAACCGATTCTTGCAAGAGACGGATATAA
>OMRN01000302.1 GCA_900313265.1 uncultured Lachnospiraceae bacterium
CATTATCTGTTAATGTTTCCGCAGGGCAGACTGGAACGCGACGGAGAAATCAAGAAATTAAAATCGGGAGCGGTTTTGATGGCCTGGCAGGCAGGGGTGCCCATTCTGCCGGTCTATATCAAGAAAGGCGCAAAGTGGTATAACCGTGCGATTTTGATGGTCGGAGAGGAATTTCACATAAGCGATTACTGCGACAAGAAAATGCCGTCCATGAAGGATATCGAGAACCTGACGGATATTTCCGAACAGAAAATGCACGAGTGCGAACATGCCTATTATGAGTATCTGAAAGCGCACGGACACAGGGTGAAGAAGGCAGCACAGAATTAGTGAATCAAGGCATTGAAGGCGGAGAAACCGGGAAAAAACAAAAAGGAAACAGCAAATAATAAGACAAAATTTTAACGGAGAAAGATTTACATGGATACACTGGAAAGATTAAAAAAACTGCTTACACAGGTTTATGACGGAGAGATTGATACAACGGATATCACCGAAGAAACAAGAGTGGTGGAGGATATCGGAATGAAATCCATCGCAATGCTTTATATGGCAATGGAAATCGAAAATGAATTCAATGTCAGTTTAACCAATGAAGACCTGCCGAAAATGCGTACTGTCGGCGATATCGTGAAGCTGGTCGAAGAGAGGATGTAAAGATTGCCGCTGGGTGCCTGTCACTTTTGTACCAAAAGTGACAGGCACCCAAGGGGCAAAAGTGACAGGCACCTGGAGGGGGGAGAAGTATGAACTATGATGTAATAATCGTGGGAGCCGGACCGGGCGGTATTTTCTCGGCATATGAACTGGTGAAATTAAATCCGGCTTTGAAGATTGCGGTTTTTGAGGCGGGAAATTCGCTTGATAAAAGAAAATGTCCGATTGACGGAGTGAAAATCAAATCCTGCATCGGCTGTGAAAGCTGCGCCATTATGAACGGATTCGGCGGAGCGGGTGCTTTCTCTGACGGAAAATACAATATTACGAATCAGTTCGGCGGAACATTGTTCGAATATATCGGCAAGAACGAAGCCATTGATTTAATGAAATATGTGGATGAGATCAATCTCTCTCACGGCGGTGAGGGGACGAAGCTGTATTCCACCGCAAACAGCGAAATCAAAAGGATGTGTCTGCAAAACGGACTGCATCTTCTGGACGCACAGGTGCGTCATCTCGGCACGGATATCAATTATGTCGTGCTTGAAAATCTCTATAACGAATTAAAAGACAAAGTGGAATTTTTCTTCCGCACGCCGGTTGAGAAAGTTGAAAAACTTGATGAAAGCAGCGGATATCGCGTTTATACGAAAGACGGCAGTTATTCGTGTACAACCTGCATTATCTCTGTAGGCCGGTCCGGATCGAAATGGATGGAAACCGTATGCAAAGATCTTAATATTCCGACCAAATCAAACCGCGTGGATATCGGGGTCAGAGTGGAACTGCCGGCGGAGATTTTTGCGTCATTAACCGATGAACTTTATGAAAGCAAGATTGTTTACCGTACGGCAAAATTCGAAGATCTGGTGCGGACGTTTTGCATGAATCCGCATGGTGCGGTGGTAAACGAGAACACGAACGGGATTGTGACCGTAAACGGACACAGTTACGAAGATCCCGAAAAACATACGGAAAATACCAATTTTGCGCTGCTGGTATCAAAGCATTTCTCTAAGCCGTTTAAGGATTCCAACGGATACGGCGAAAGCATTGCGAGACTTTCGAACATGCTCGGAGGCGGTGTTATCGTGCAGCGTTTCGGCGATTTGGTAAGAGGACGGAGAAGCAACGAAGAGCGAATCCGAGAGGGTTATGTGACACCGACACTGGCGGCGACACCGGGCGATTTAAGTCTGGTAATCCCGAAGAGAATTTTAGACGGAATTATCGAAATGATTTATGCGCTTGATAAAATCTGTCCCGGAACGGCAAATGACGATACGCTTCTTTATGGTGTGGAAGTGAAGTTCTACAACATGGAAGTGGAAATCGATGAGAATTTGGAGACCTGTCACAAGGGACTTTATGTAATCGGAGACGGCTCCGGCGTGACGCATTCGCTTTCGCATGCATCCGCAAGCGGCGTCTATGTTGCAAGGCATATCGCAAAGGATTCGTAAGTTTTTTATAAACGGATTCCGCAAAAAAGGGAAGGCATATTCGTATCTTTAGCAGAGACTTTTACATGCAGCGTTTAAAATCGGAGAAAAGATATGAAGAAAAGTACAATTATCGGAATGATTATTGCCTTCGTAGTGGGTGTACCGATACTGATGGCATCCTTTTTCCTGATGTTTTATCTGTTTACGGCGAGCAAACCGAAACAGGTTTTTCATTATGCCGTTTCGAATGCTTCGAACAAAATTGCAACATGGTCGGCAAAACAAAAACAGAATACGGCGCAGACAAAGCCGCCGAAGAAATTAAGTACGGAAATCGAAGCCGAGAAAACCGCAAAAATCGGAAAACATATCTATTACGATGCGGATTCGTTTTTCCCTGAAGAG
>OMRN01000354.1 GCA_900313265.1 uncultured Lachnospiraceae bacterium
CTTTGTTCAGGCCAGCTGTATCATTCCTTCAAGTCCCGCCCTGCACATGGTTTTTATTCTTTCCGAAGTTGTCATGTTTTTAAACGGTTCCGTCTGTGACCATCGTTCCAGACTATAGGAAGAAGCTGCTGCCAGTTCGGAAACCGCACTTCGGACATTTTCGGATAACCCTTCCGTATAAACCTTCAATCGTCCCCCGCTTCCTTTCATAATTCCCATAAAACGAAGTGACCATTCCGCTTTATAGAAACCGAACGTTTCGTACATTCCGGTAAAATCCGCCATAAGTTCATCATGAAGGATATTGTTCGTTATTCCGTATGTCCGCTTTGTAAAATAATGCGTACATTCATGTCCCTGACGAAGCAGAATGGATTGTTCCCTCCACTGATTTTCATCGTCAAGTCCGAGTTCCGATGCCGGAACATTGCTGTACGGCTTTGCGGAAAGAATAATAAATCTCGTAATCCTTCCGTAGATAAAGAACGCTCCCGTTTCCGAAATGTTATCGGGACGAACGCCTTTATAAACAAGATTTGTAACAAGATTTTCAAAATCCTCCGTATTCCGGACACAAATGACCGGAATCCGTCCGGCAAAAGAATCAACGATCTTTATTTCCGGCTCCCCCGGCGATTTAAAATCTACGGGACTTTTACTGCAGATTAAATCATTTATTGCTCTGTCCGGCCCAAGAAGCATCTCATAATCCACAATCCGGTCCCATGTTTTCAGGAAGTCCTCATCCGGAGCCGTAAGTTCCGCTGCATCGGCAAACCGGTTCCTGCAATACTCATAAAAGATCTGCTGTTCTTTATTATCCAGTTGATTGTTTAAAAAAATGTCCTGTATATTCATCATATTAATACCGTTTTAATGGATTCCGGCATATCCTATATACGTTAATTATGGTATAATACCATCATAAAAACAAGACCGGGTGAATCTTAAGATGAGTAATTCAGAACAAAAAGAACCGAATAATACAAATACCATAACAGATTATTCCGTAAGAAACCGTCTGATTATCAAAACCAGCATCATCGGAATCATTACGAATATTTTTCTGGTTCTGTTTAAGCTGACCATCGGGTTTCTGTCTTCTTCCATTTCGATTATTTTAGACGGAATCAACAACTTAACGGATGTTGTTTCATCTATCGTTACGATTGTCGGAACAAAGCTTGCCAGCCGCAAACCGGATAAGAAACATCCCCTCGGTCACGGACGGATTGAATACATCGCCACCATGGTTGTGTCCGCGATTATTATTTATGCGGGTATTACGGCGGCAATCGAAGCCGGCAAGAAAATATTCAATCCGGATGAACCTGACTACAGTATCCTTGCGCTGATTATCATGGCGGTTGCCGTTATCGCCAAAATCATTCTCGGGCTTTACGTCATAAAACAGGGAAAGAAAACCAATTCCGGCACATTAACCGCTTCCGGAAAGGATGCTCTTTATGATTCCGTTTTATCCGGTTCGGTTTTAATCTGCGTCATAATCACCTATTTTACCGGAATAAAACTGGAGGCATTTGCCGGTATTGTCATTGCTGTTTTTATCGTCCGTGCCGGTATTGAGATGATGGTTGAAACCATCGATCACATTCTCGGAAAGAGAGCCGATTCCGAACTGGTTAAAAAAATCAAGCAGACAATTTGCGAAACAAAACAGGTTATGGGCGCGTATGATCTGATGGTGAATAATTACGGCCCGGACAGGAACTATGCTTCCGTTCATATCGAGGTTCCCGATACCATGACCGTGGAAGAACTGGATTGTATTTCCAGAGAAATTGAGAAAAATGTATATGCCAAAACAGGTGTTATCCTTACCGGAATCGGTGTATATTCCTATAATACGGGAAATTCGGATGCTTCTGTTATTCAGGATAGAATTCTTAAAATTGTCATGTCCCATGACTGGGCGCTTCAGATGCATGGATTTCATGTGAATATGGAAGCCAAAACCATGCGTTTTGATGTGGTTATGAGTTTTGACATTCAGCCCCAGAAAGGAATTGAAATCCTTTCCGAGGCTGTTTCAAAAGAGTTTCCGGATTATGAAATTGTAATTATCCCGGATGTTGATATTACAGACTAAATATTTTTCTTATTTCTTTACCGTCTCAACCTTGATGGTGTTGGTATTACCGCTTCCGCCGTTAATCTGGCCGCCTGTAAGCACCACATTGTCTCCCATCTGAAGGCCTAAAATTTCCTTTGCCTGATTTAAGTTCTGATAAAACATGACATCAATGGAATTGTACTCTTCGCAGAGACACGGAGTAATGCCCCAGCTTAAATTCAGCTGACGCCATACCTTTAAATCCGTTGTGGTACCGATAATATCGCAGGGGCAGCGGAAACGGCTGACCATACGGGCGGTCTTTCCCGAAACGGAGTTTACAACAATGCATTTTGCATCCACATCGATTGCCATCGCACAGGTGGCATGTGAAATGGAGTCAAGCGTACTGTTAATTCTGAATTCCGTATTTAAGAAGCGCTTCTTGTAATCAATATGCTTTTCGGTATATTCGGCAATCTCGGCCATATTCTTTACCGCATCCACCGGGTGTTTTCCGGCTGCTGTTTCTCCCGATAACATGACCGCACTCGATCCGTCATAAACCGCATTGGCCACATCGGAAATCTCCGCTCTGGTCGGGCGCGGATTATTGATCATGGATTCAAGCATTTCCGTTGCGGTAATAACACGTTTTCCCAGCATACGGCACTTCTGAATTAAGTATTTCTGGATGGCCGGAACTTCGACAAACGGAATTTCCACACCGAGATCACCTCTGGCCACCATGATTCCGTCTGCAATTTCACAAATTTCATCGATGTTATCAACTCCGGCACGGTTTTCGATTTTTGCTATAATATTAATCTGCTGCCCGCCGTTCTCATCAAGAAGTTTACGAAGTGCTTC
>OMRN01000291.1 GCA_900313265.1 uncultured Lachnospiraceae bacterium
CAATTGAGCAAGGGAAGACTTTTATCACATCCTGTTCACTCTCGGCGCACAAGCAGCAAAACCGCAAATACCATTATGTGGGCTACGCATAAGAAAAGACCGGATTTCTCCGGTCTTTTCCATACATCATTCCGATGTTTATTATTTCATTATTCTTCAGGCAGAACATCATCTGCAGGCTTCGGTTCCTCGGATTCGGGATTCTCTTCTTCCTCTTCCTCATCCGGTACCGGTTTGTCGGGAACACTCGGTTCCTCGCCCGGCTCTGAATCATCAATCTGCTCGTCTTTCTTATCGTCTTTCTTATCGTCCTTCTTATCATCCTGATCGTCCGGATTCACATCTTCATCCTTCTTATCCTCATCTTCGCCCGGAACGATATCTTCGTCCTCGTCATCAATGATTTCATCTTCATCATCAATGATTTCATCCTCTTCCGGAAGCAGGATTTCTTCAGGCAGGTCAATCGGCTCTTCTAAATCAAATTCTTCATCGAAACCTTCCTTGAGGTTGTAGGATTCTCTGAATTTCTTAAGCATTGCCGCGAATTCCGCTCTGGTTGCCTTGCCCGCAGGATCGATTCTTCCGTCTTTACCTGCGATAATTCCCTTGGCAACGGCCCACTTAATTGCAGGAACTGCAAAACTGGAGATATCCGAAGCATCGGAGAAGCCCGCAAGGCTTGCAGATGCACTGACGTTGTACTTCTTATACTTCGCATAGTTATAAAGGATTACCGCAAGCTGTTCTCTGCTGGCTGCCTTGTTTACCTGGAAGGTTCCGTCCGTATAACCGGAAACAATACCGTTCTTGGCTGCCCAGGTAATCGGAATCGAATACCATTCACCGCTCGGAACATCGTTGAAGTATCTCTTATAGGTGGTAGAAGGTTTTCCGTCCACACTGTAAAGTGCGGTAATAAGCTGTGAACGGTTAATCTTTGTATTCGGCGAGAAGATTACTCTGCTTGCCAAAGTTCCGGTACCGGTCATGTATTTCTTGTCATATACATACTTCGCCGGTGTATACTGCCAGGAATCTTTCTTGATATCCGCAAACGGGTTACCGGAAGCATTATCCGCAAGAACCGTAATGGTACATGTTGCGGTAAGTCCGTTTACTGTCTTTGCGGTAACCGTTACTTTACCTGCCGCCCATACCTTAACAACACCGTTATTTACGCTGCCGACATTCTTGTCGCTGATGGTCCAGGTTAATGTCTTCTCCGTCGTATCGCTCGGAGTAAATGTCGGAGTCAGTGTAAGTGAATTTCCGAAATACATGGTCGCGGAAGTTTTATTCAGCTTAATTGCGGTCGGTTTTACAATAACTTTAACCGCACAACTCTTGGAAAGGCCGTTCACGGTCTTTGCGGTAATCGAGCAGGAACCGGTCTTGATGGCTTTTACATTACCTTTTGCATCAACGGTTGCAACTGCGGTATTGCTGCTCGTCCATGTTACGGATTTATCTTTTGCATTATCGGGAATAACTTTTACACCGATCTGCTGGGTCTTTCCTTTTTCCAGAGTCAGACTGTCATAAGTGAGACCGATTCCGGTAGGAACCACATTGTCGGATGTATATGCTTTAATTCTGAGGTTACGATTGTAACTTGCGCCGTAATCCGTCCAGGAAGATCCGTTCTTTACGAAACTCTGGTTTGCGGCTGCCGTTGCGGTATGTCTTAAGTAACCGTTAGCGGTAGCGTAACTCTGCGAACACTCGGCATACATATTACCGTTGGAAGATCCCTTGGTAATGGTAATAACTACCGAGAATCTGGTATTGGCTTCCATTGCTACTTTGTTTTTCAGCTTAACGGTATATAAACCGCTGAATTTGGTCGTTCCGGAAGTTGTTGCTTCGGAAACAAGCGTTCCGCTTTCGGGATTTGCCGGATTGGTAAGATTCTTGTAAATCTGTACGGTATAATTGCAGTTTGCACTCGGAGTATCAAAGGAAACAGCCTTTACGTCCTGTCTGCAGCTTTTAATAACGAATTCGTTTGCAAAAGTGGTACCGTAAGCGGTCGTATTGAACCAGGTTCCGTCATACTGATAGTTGTGATCGTAAGTACCGACTTTGTCAGCTTCAAATGCACACATCGCGCTGCCGATGGATAAATCCTGATAGGACATCCAGAAATATCCGCTGTTGCCCCAGGAAGTACCCCAGCTGTTCTTTACAAGCCATGCACCGTTAACGGTCGGCTGTGTGGAGTACGTTAATTCTCCGTCAAGATAATACGCTCTGCCGGATGCAAAATTCGACTTGCTGTAATTATCGTTCCATCCGACAATCGTAATGGCATGGTTTTGTCCGATCGGAGCATTGCAATAGTATGCACCTGTTGAGTTATTCATAAAAAGATCATAGTATCCTAAGGATCCGGTGACTGCACCGTAATCCATGATTGCCTTCTTTACGGAATTTCTGTCTGCAGTATTAATTCGATAGAACTGCTGAACATGAACCATGTTATGTCCGTAAGCATCATCGATGGTATTTTTGTTGGGATTGTTCGGATATGTATTGTAACTGTCGGGAACAGCACCTTTCCAGTTTGCAAGTACATGGTACTGAACGAGCGGGTTTCCGCCGGCGTCACAAAGCTTCGCAGCATCCGTATACGGATAACTGAACTGATCCGAATTGGTTCCTCCGAGAGGGTCTCCCGCATTGCTCTGATAACTGTAACGAACCAGATGCATCTCGGATAAATCAATGTTGTTCTTATTATACAGGCCTTTGCTGATCATGCTGCTTTCCACAGCTGCCATTGTGGCAAAACTCCAGCAGGCACCGTACGGATTCTGGTTCTTAACGGAAGTAACGCGATTGTAACTTCTCGAATCATAAGAAGCCGGAATCGTGTCCGCAAAAAGAGCATCCGATTCCTCATAAACGCTCTCCGCATATTCCTGATCCGGAACCGAAACGTAACCGTAATTTGTATCGAGTTCATCGAGATTTACGGTTTCGCCATCCGCCTTCGCATTTAAAGTCGATGCTGCCGGTACGGCAAGCAGCAGCGCCACTCCGAGTGCGACAGATGCGGTTTTGAACCAAGAAGTCTTAAAATGTGATTTCAAAGATTTCTTTTTCATACACCTCTCCTTATATAAAAAGTATTTCCTCTTGCAACATCTGTTTTTCATGAAGTCCACAGACACTTTTATTATATTCTATCGGCGCGCCTTTACGCAAGAATTTTACCGGGATTTTTGCAGGTTTTTCCCTGTTATTTTTTTAACATTCTTCCCGGCCTTATTCCGCAAATAAGAAAATCGCAGGAGACGCTTTGTTCTCCTGCGATTTCTTCATCCTTGAATGATTATTTGTATTCGCAACTTCTTAAACTCAGCCTTCTTTCGTCTCTTCCCTGCCCGGCTCTTCGTATGTAACGCCATCCTCCGTTTCCTCCGCCGGAAGTGCTATCGGCTCTTCTAAGTCTTCTCCCGTTGTGAGAATTACCGGATATGCCTGTTGAAATTTATTTAACATTGCCGCGCACTCCGCTCTGTCTCCGAAATTTATTCATTTAAACTCTTTTTTCATTGCCGATAAAGGCCTTCCCGCGTACAAATCCGCCTACTCCTCATCC